>CAXUKK010000015.1:0-16714 GCA_964251455.1 uncultured Enterovirga sp. | reverse complement strand
ATGCGGGTCCGGGAACAGGCCGCGATCATGCGCGACCAGATGGATTACTACCTGAACCGCGCCCGGGCGGCGGCGCTTGCCGGCACGCTCGGGGCCGTGACCGAGGTCGGACCCGTCCTCGAGGCCCTGGCGCGCACCTTCGGCAAGATCTACCGCGACAAGGACCTGAGCCTCGCGGTGGCGGCCGTCGACGGCCTGCGCTTCCGGGGTGAGCGCCAGGATCTCGAGGAAATGGCCGGCAACCTCGTCGACAATGCGTGCAAATGGGCGCAGTCGCGCGTCGCCATCACGGCCGAGGTCACCGAGGACAAGGGTCGGTCGGTGCTGCGGATCATCGTGGACGACGATGGGCCGGGCTTGCCGCCCGAAGCCCGCGAAGAGGTCATCAAGCGGGGCAAGCGCCTGGACGAGACGAAGCCCGGATCGGGCCTGGGGCTGTCGATCGTGGCTGAGCTTGCGGGGATCTATGGCGGTGCGCTCGAGCTCGAGCGCTCGCCATCGGGCGGAACCAGGGCGGACCTGTCGCTTGCGGGCGATCTTGCGGCCTGAAGTCTCTCCGCCGCGCGCCATCCCGCCGCATCGCAAAGTCGGTCGAGGCAGAGTTTGGGGAAATTCAAGGACTTGCACCCGCTTTGGTCCGAAAACTGTTCCCACACGACAGTGTAATCGGCTAAAGAGGATTGCGTGTGGCCACGTGCCACCTTCGGGTCCCTTTTCGTGACGCGTATGTGAGGCCATGCTCCTCTGGATCGCCATGGCGTTGATGACCGGGGCCGCCGTCATGGCGGTGCTCTGGCCGCTGTCCCGCCGGCTTTCCGGCGTGGAAGGCGCGTCCCGTGGCGATGTCGAGTTCTACCGCGACCAGCTCGTGGAACTCGATCGCGAGGTCGAGCGCGGGTTGATCTCCCCGGATCAGGCCGACGCTGCCCGGGCAGAGGCCGGCCGGCGGCTGTTGCGGGCCCATGCCGATGGTGGGCCGGCAGCCTGCTCCACGGGGGAACCAGCGCTCCGCCGCCGCCGGGCTGCCGCCGCCTTCAGCCTGTCCATCGTTCCGTTGATCGGGCTTGCCGTCTATGGCGTGCTCGGATCGCCGCAGATGCCGTCGCGCGCGGGCGTCGAGATCGCGCGCGCCGATTCGGTCCGCGACCTCGACGCCGCCGTTGCGAAGATCGAGAGCCACCTCGCGTTGAATCCCGAGGACGGCCGGGGCTGGGACGTGATCGCGCCGGTCTATCTCGGGGCTGGCCGGTTCGAGGACGCGGCGAAGGCTTATGCGGCTGCCGGGCGCCTCCAAGGCGAGAGCGTCGATCGCCTCTTGGGGCAGGGCGAGGCTCTGGTCGGCGCGGCCGGCGGGGTCGTGTCGGCTGACGCGGCCGCGATTTTCGCCCGTGCGAGACAGCTGGATGCGGGTTCCGCGAAGGCGCAGTTCTACGGTGCCCTCGCGGCCGAGCAGGACGGCGACATCGCCCGTGCCCGTGCCGAATACGAGCGTCTGATCGCCGGGGCACCGCCGCAGGCGCCCTGGGTCGAGGTCATTCAGGCGCGTCTGGCGAACCTGGACGGCGGCGAAGGCGCGGCCTCCCTGCCTCCGGCCATGACTCCCGAGATCAAGGCGATGGTCGAAGGGCTCGACTCACGCCTTGCTCAGAGCGGCGGGACGGAGCCTGAATGGGAACGGCTGGTGCGCTCCTTCGTGGTCCTCGGCCGGCCGAACGATGCCCGCGACCGGCTCGCGAAGGCAGAGATCGCCATGGCGAACAATCCGGAGGCTGCCGCGAGCCTCGACAAGCTGGCGCAGGATCTGGGCCTGCGCAGCCGGGAGGCCGCTCGGTGACGCGCAAGGGTCGGCGGCTCGCGATCATCGGCACGGCCGGACTGGTCCTGGCTGGCGCCGCAGGCCTGGCGCTCAACGCGATGCGCGACACAATCGTGTTCTTCCGTTCGCCGAGCGAGGTCGCGTCGACCGGCATCCAACCCGGAACGCGGTTCCGCCTGGGCGGGCTTGTCGACACCGGCTCCGTGAAGCGCGGGACCGACCAGATCGTCGAGTTCAAGGTGGGCGACGGCGCAGCGAGCGTATCAGTCCGCTACAAGGGCCTGCTTCCGGACCTGTTCCGCGAGGGGCAGGGCGTCGTGACGGAGGGCATGATGAGCCCGGCCGGCATCTTCGTCGCGGACACGGTGCTCGCCCGTCACGACGAGACGTATATGCCGCGCGAGGTCGCGGATGCCCTCAAGGCCCAGGGTGTCTGGCAAGGCGCGGCCCAGCAGCAATCCGCGCGGCGCTAAGCGGGCATGATCGTCGAAGCCGGCCACTACGCGCTCGCCCTGGCCCTCGGCCTGTCCGTCCTGCAATGCGTCATCCCGTTCTGGGGCGCCCGCGCGAACGACCCGGTGCTGATGGGGTCGGCGGCACCAGCGGCCATCGGGGTCGCGGCGCTGGTCGCATTGTCGTTCGCCGCGCTCCTCGTCGCGTATGTCGGATCGGACTTTTCGGTCCTGAACGTGGTCGAGAATTCCCATTCGGCGAAGCCGATGATCTACAAGATCAGCGGCGTGTGGGGGAACCACGAGGGCTCCATGCTCCTGTGGGTGCTCATCCTCACGCTGTTCGGCGCCATGGTCGCCACGAGCTCGAACCTGCCGGCCCGCCTGAAGGCGAACGCCCTGTCCGTCCAGGCCGCGATCACGGTCGCATTCCTGGTCTTCATCCTGTTCAGCTCGAACCCGTTCGTCCGCGTCGTCCCGGCGCCGTTGGAAGGGCACGACCTCAACCCGGTCCTCCAGGACATCGGTCTCGCGATCCATCCGCCGCTGCTCTATTTCGGCTATGTCGGCTACTCGATGACGTTCGCGCTCGCGATGGCGGCACTGATCGAGGGCAGGGTGGACGCCGTCTGGGCTCGGGCCGCGCGTCCATGGGCGCTTCTGGCCTGGAGCTTCCTCACGCTCGGGATCGCGATGGGGTCGTACTGGGCCTATTACGAACTTGGCTGGGGCGGGTTCTGGTTCTGGGACCCGGTCGAGAACGCCTCGCTCATGCCTTGGCTCGCCGGAACGGCACTTCTCCACTCGATCGTCGTGATGGAGAAGCGGGAGGCCCTGAAGGTCTGGACGATCCTCCTGTCCATCCTGACCTTCTCGCTGTCGCTGCTCGGCACATTCCTGGTGCGCTCGGGCGTCCTCACGTCCGTGCACGCCTTCGCGGTCGATCCCGCCCGCGGCGTCTTCATCCTGGCGATCCTGTCGATCTTCATCGGCGGGTCGCTGGCGGTGTTCGCCTGGCGCGCGCCCGTGCTCCGCGCCGGCGGCATCTTCGCGCCGATCTCGCGCGAGGGCGCCCTGATCCTCAACAACCTTCTCCTCGCCAGCGCCTGCGCGACCGTGTTCCTCGGCACGCTCTACCCGTTGGCGCTGGAAGCCGTGACGGGCGAAAAGATCTCCGTCGGCGCGCCGTATTACACCCTGACGTTCCTGCCGCTCGTCCTGCCGCTCTTCGTCATTCTGCCCTTCGGCCAGGCGCTCGCCTGGAAGCGGGGCGACCTTTACGGGGCCGTGCAGCGCCTTGCCGTCGGGCTAGGCATCTCCCTGTTGCTGGCGCTCGGCCTCATCGCGCTGACCACCGGCGGCCCCGTGATGGCGCCCCTGGCAATCGGCCTCGGTGCGTTTCTGCTCCTGTCCGGGGCGGGCGAGATCTGGACACGATCGCATGCGCCGGGTCGAACTTTTTCCGTGACGCTGCGTCGGGCCGCCGGCCTGCCGCGGTCGGCCTGGGGCAGCGCGCTCGCCCATGCCGGGCTCGGTGTGTCGATCATCGGGATCGCGGCGCAGGCCTGGAGCACGGAGACGATCGTCACGGCCCGTCCGGGCACGCTCATGAATGTCGGCCGCTACAGCGCCCGGTTCGACAGCATGACGCCGCGCATCGGGCCGAACTACACCGAGCAGGTCGCGACGCTGACACTCTGGCGCGACGGCCGGCCGGCCGGCACGCTCGAATCGGCGAAGCGCTTCTATCCGGCGCGGGGAACGCCGACGACGGAAGCCGGCATCCGCACGCATGTCTTCGATCAGATCTATGTCAGCGTCGGCGAGATCGGCGCCGACGGATCGGTCGGCCTGAGGCTCTACGACAAACCGCTCGTCCTCCTCATCTGGCTCGGCTCGGTGGTGATGGCTGCCGGGGGCGGGCTGTCCCTGACGGATCGCCGGCTGCGGGTCGGAGTGCCTGTCCGGGCGAAAGCGCATGATCCCGTCCCGAGCGGAGCGGCCGGAGAGCCGGCGTGAGGGGCGTCGCTGCCCTTGCTCAAGCCGGCATGATGCTGCTCGCCCTCGCAGGTCCGCTCGCCGCGCTGGAGCCCGACGAGATCCTGCCGGACGCGGCCCTCGAGCACCGGGCGGGGGCGATCTCGGCCGAGCTCCGCTGCCTCGTGTGTCAGAACCAGTCGATCGACGATTCCGATGCCCCGCTTGCACGGGATCTGCGCGTGCTTGTCCGGGATCGGCTGAAGACCGGTGCGAGCGATGCGGATGTGCGCAGCTTCGTGGTCGAGCGGTACGGCGAGTTCGTGCTGCTGCGGCCGGTCCTGGCGTGGCACACGGCCCTGCTTTGGATCGGGCCGCTCGTCGTCCTGGTGCTGGCCGCGTCGGGTATCGTCTTGTCGCGCCGCCGCAAGGCTTCGGCGAGCGACTCTCCTCTTACGCCGGAGGAACTGGAGCGGATCAGAGCAATCGGCGGGAGCTGACGCGGCTGCTGCGCTCAGGCGTCAGGCGGCCGTCGCGGCCACGAATTCCGGCGGCTCGATGCCCAGCATGCGGTCGATCTCCTCGCGCGGCACCGGCCGGGAGAACAGGTACCCCTGCAACTGATGGCAGCCGAGCGCCTGGAGAAACCGGTGCTGCTCCTTCGTCTCCACGCCCTCAGCGGTGACGATGAGGCCGAGCTCCCGGCCGAGATGGACGATCGAGTGCACGAGGATCGCCGACTCGCCGGTCGCCTCCATGCTCTCCAGGAACGACCGGTCGATCTTGATCTTGTCGAACGCGAAACGGCGCAGGTAGATCAAGCTCGAATAGCCGGTGCCGAAATCGTCGAGAGCTAGGTGCACGCCGAGCGCGCGCAAGTCGACCATCGCGGCCTCAGCCGCATCGGCGTCGCCGACCACGACGCCCTCGGTCAGCTCGAGCTCGAGCCGGGTCGGGTCGAAGCCGGTCTCTTCCAGTGCCCGCACGACGCTGTCGACGAACTCGCGGTGGCGGAACTGGATTGGCGAGACGTTCACGGCCACCCGCAGGTTGGGCCAGCGCATACCGTCCCGGCAGGCACGCCGCAGGACCCATTCCCCGAGCGGAATGACCAGGCCGCGCTCTTCGGCGATGGGGATGAATTCGCTCGGGCTGATCAGGCCGCGTTCCGGATGCGGCCAGCGCACAAGCGCCTCGAGGCCGACGATCTTTTCGCCGTCCGAGGAGAACAGCGGCTGGTAATGGAGGATGAGTTGGTCCTCCTTGATGGCGCGACGCAGGTCGTCCTCGACGACCTTGCGCATCCGCAGGGTCTCGTCCATCCGGCTCTGGAAGAAGCTCGTGCGGTTCCGCCCCTCGCTCTTCGCCTGATAGAGCGCCGTGTCGGCGAGCTTCATCAGGCTTTCGCGGTCTTGCGCATGTTCCGGCGCGAGCGCGACCCCGATCGACGCGCCGACGGTCACTTGCGTGTGCGCGACCGCGAACGGGCGAGTCAGTAGATCGAGAATGCGCCGGCAGAGCGCTTCCACGTCCTCATAGGCCACGAGACCCGTCTGGATGATCGCGAACTCGTCGCCGCCGAGCCGGGCGAGCGTGTCCTTCTCCGGAAGAATGTCGAGGATGCGGCGGGCCACGAGTTGGATCAGGTCGTCTCCCGCCTGATGGCCATAGGTGTCGTTCACGTCCTTGAAGCGATCGAGGTCGATAAACATCACCGCGAGCCCCGGGGCGCCGTCCAGCACCTTGGCGAGTTCGCGGTCGAGTCGCTCGTTGAAGAGCATGCGGTTTGCAAGCCCGGACAGCGGGTCTCGGCCCAGCAACTCCTTGGAGATCTTATCGGTCTCGGCGAGGTTCTTGGTCGTACGGTGGAAGTAGAACGCGACCGCCCCGAATAGGAGAGCGGCGGCTGCCAGCCCCAACCCGAAAAGCGGCAGCAGCCGCTGATAGGTGAGGTCGCCGGGCCGGTCGGCCTCCCAGGTTACCCAGGCCATAGTGTCGCCCGCCCCATTCACGAGCGGCACCCCGGCCCGAGTAGGAGCCTCGTCCATATCGGGACCGGCCTTGACCCGGAACCCGCGGAGGCCCTGCAGGTCTGCCATGCGGTCGAGAACCGGGCCGTCTAGGCGCTTCCACGCGGCGGCGATATCCGTCGGGTTGGGCGACAGGGCGGGCGCGAATGCGAGCTGTCCCACCCGGACGGTCAGCACGGCAAACACGGCACTGCCGTCGCTCAAGACCCTCGCCTCGATCGCCCGCCGCACCGAATCGGCATTGGCACGGTTGATGGGACCGGGCTCCGCCTCGGCGGCGCTGCCCCGGAGCGACAGCGTCCTCGACAGGAGAGCCTGAACTCGGTCGAAGGCGACCGCGTCTCTGGGCTTGCTGTTGTAGTACCCCGACGAAGACAGCAGGGCCGCATCGTCGAAGCCACGAAACCCTGCGCCCGCGGAGTCGAGACCCGTTGAGGCATCTCGCACGGCCGGGGCGTCGGGAAGCAGCGTGAGAAACCCGGCGAATTCGTCTCGCAGCGACTCGAGTCGCTGGTCGATCCCCGCAACGAGACGAGCCTTCTGACCGGCGACTGCAGCCAGGTTAGCGTCGCGGCTCGTCCACACGAACGTCATCGCGACCATGAGGAGCGTCCCGACGAACAGCGCCGCCGTCGGCCATAGGAGCCGAGACAGCAACGCATTGTGCGAGCGGGCGAGGCTGCTACTCAGGTTGGACATTCAGCCGGACTAAGAAACTCCGGCCAACTATGTGGATGACAAGTTTAGAACCCGTTTCGGCCGATCAATGCGCCTTGCGGTCGTCCATAGGGCGGGGTGGGTATCGCCATGTGCGCCGCGCGCAGGGCCGTCGACCAGCGCTCCCGGAGGTCGTGGAAGTAGGGCTCCCCGACATCGATGCGATGGACCAGCTCGGTCGCGAGCGCGTCCTTGGCGATCATCGCGATATCGATCGGCAACCCCACGCTCAGGTTGGAGCGCATCGTCGAATCCATCGAGATGAGGGCGATCTTCAGCGCGTCGTAGAAATCCGTTCCCTGCGAGACGGCGCGGTCGAGGATCGGCTTCCCGTATTTGTGCTCGCCAATCTGCAGGAACGGCGCGTCCTGGCTGCACTCGATGAAGTTCCCGGCCGAGTAGATCATGTAGAGCTTCATCGGTCCGCCCTTGATCTGCCCCCCGAAGAGGAAGGAGACGTCGAAGCGCAGGTCCGCCTCCTCGAGGCCCGGTCCGTCGATCATTCTCACGCGGCGGATCGCCCGGCCGATGAGCTGCGCGGCCTTGAACATCGTCGGCGCGTCGTTGATCGTCTCCAGCTCACCGGTATCGGGGTTCTCGGTCCCCTCCTGGAGAAGGCTGATCACCGCCTGCGACACGGACAGGTTTCCGGCCGTCGCGAGAGCGAGCGCGCGGTCGCCAGGCTGAACGAACAGGTGGAGCTTGCGATAGATCGAAATGTTATCGAGCCCCGCATTGGTGCGCGTGTCGGCGATCATGACGAGACCGCCCTTCACGAGCACGCCAACACAATAGGTCATCGGGTCTCCTGGGCCCTGGCCCCGCCCGTTGGGCAGCTTCAGCCCGGAAGCCTCCCGCGAGGGGTACCCACTCTCGGTCGTACGTCAAGCCTTTCGGACCCGCCCTGCGGCGACCGTCGATCCGGGATCCGGGTCCGCCTGGGACCGCGGAGACGAGTTCAGCTCAGATATTGCTCGAAGACCGCCTGTCCGAGCCGGTTGTTCTCATCGATGAAGCGCGTGACGAATTCGTGCAGCCCCTCGTCGCCGAAAATCGTGTCGATGTCGCAGGAGGTGAGCTTGTTGAGGGTCGCGTTGGCGACGCGCTGGCTCTCCCCGCGGTGGCCATAGGCGTCCGCGATCAGGTCGAGGTGGCGGACGAGGATCTCGTAGCAATTCGCGAACGAGCGCGGCATCTGCCGGTTCAGGATCAGGAGATCGGCGACCAGCCACGGCTTCACGCTTTCCCGGTACACCCAGTGATAGGCGGTCAGCGCCGACACTTCCCGCAGGATCGTGGTCCACTGGAAGTAGTCGAGGGTCCCGCCGACCCGTTCGGTCGCGGGAAGCAGGAGGTGGTACTTCACGTCGAGGATGCGGGCCGTGTTGTCGGCGCGCTCGATCGCGCTGCCGAGGCGCGTGAACCAGAAGGCATCGTTCCGCAGCATGGTGCGGTAGGCCGAGCCGTCCAGGGTCAGGACCACGCGCTTTACCCAGTCGAGAAAGCGCGCGAACTCCTCCCGGCTCATGTCGTTGCTGTATTTCTTCAGCTCCAGCCAGGCGCAGTTCAGATCGTCCCACATCTCGGACGTCAGGGCAGTGCGCACGGAGCGTGCGTTCTCCCGCGCGGTCTCGAGACAGCTCCTGATGGATGAGGGATTGAGCGGGCTGAAGGCCAGGAAGTCGCGGACCGTATCCTCGTTGATGCTCGAATACAGGGTCTTGAAAAGGTCGACGTCGCCGGCAGATTCCAGGGCCGATTCCCACTCGTTGCGCTCGCCCGCATAGCTTTGCGGAAGCGTTGTCAGGCGCAGGGTGGCGTCGAGTATCCGGGCGACGAAATCCGCCCGTTCCGAGTAGCGGGAGAGCCAGAAGAGGGAATCGGCGGTGCGGGAGAGCATCAGGGTCGGGCTGCGTTAAGGGCGGGGCGGACGAAGGGTGGCGGATGATCAGGCGTCCAAGACCCATGTATCCTTCGTGCCGCCTCCCTGGCTCGAGTTCACGACGAGCGAACCCTCCTTCAACGCCACGCGCGTGAGGCCGCCCGGCACGATCCGGATCTCGTCCGCGCCCGAGAGCACGAACGGGCGCAGGTCGACGTGGCGCGGCGCGACGCCGGATGCCACGAAGGTCGGGCATGTCGACAGCGACAAGGTCGGCTGCGCGATGAAGTTGTCGGGCGCGTGCCTCAGCTTGCGTCCGAAATCCTCCAGCTCGCGCTTCGACGCATGCGGGCCGACCAGCATGCCGTAGCCGCCGGACCCGTTGACCTCCTTCACGACGAGGTCGGGCAGGTTCTCTAGAACATGGGACAGCGAGTCGGGCTCGCGGCACCGCCATGTCGGGACGTTCTGCAGCAAGGCGTCCTCCCCGGTGAAGAAGCGAATGAGATCCGGCATGTAGGTGTAGACGGCCTTGTCGTCCGAGATGCCGGTGCCGACCGCGTTCGCCAGCGTCACGTTCCCGGCCTTGTAGGCGCTCATAATGCCCGGAACGCCGAGGATCGAATCCGGCAGGAACACGAGCGGGTCGAGATAATCGTCGTCGATGCGCCGGTAGATCACGTCCACTCGGGTCGGCCCCTGCGTGGTGCGCATGTAGACGACATCGTCTTTCACGAAGAGGTCTGACGACTCGACGAGTTCCACGCCGAGCTTATCGGCCAGGAACGAATGCTCGTAGAAGGCCGAGTTGAAGCGGCCTGGAGTCAGCAGGGCGACAACGGGATCGCGCGCGACGCGCTCCGGCGCGACAGAGCGAAGGGTCGCGAGCAGCGAGTCAGGGTAGTTCTCGACCGGCGCCACGTTGTGCTTCGCGAAGAGCTCGGGGAAGAGCCGCATCATCACTTCGCGGTTCTCGAGCATGTACGACACGCCGGAGGGCGTACGGGCATTGTCCTCGAGCACGTAGAACTCGTTTGGCCCGACACGCACCACGTCGATCCCCGCGATGTGGACGTAGATGTTGTGCGGGACCGCGACGCCCTTCATCTCCTGCCGGTAATGCGGATTCTGGTAGACGAGGTCGGCCGGGATGATGCCGGCCTTGATGCATTCCTGCGCGCCGTAGATGTCGGCCAGGAACGCATTGATGGCCGTGACGCGCTGCTTCAGCCCGCGCTCCAGGAAGGACCATTCCGACTTGGTCAGCACGCGGGGGATGATGTCGAACGGGATGAGCCGCTCCGACGTCTCGTTCTCGCCGTACACAGCGAACGTGATGCCGACGCGACGGAAGAAGAGCTCGGCCTGGCTTCGGCGGGTGTTGAAGAACTCGGGCGGCTGCTGCTTCAGCCAGATGCTCAGGTCCTCGTAGGCCGGCCGGACACCGTCGGCGCCGTTCTGCCCGCCGTTCATCTCGTCGAAGGCCGTGATCGCCATCGTTTCCCCGGTTTCTCTTTCGAGCAGCTAATCGCAAGTTGCGTTCCAGGGAAAGCGGAGCCCGGCGCCTTGTTCCTGGAAAGGCCGCGTCTCAGCCGAAGGACGAATAACCGCGCGGTACTCCTTCTTGCGGAGAAAGAAACACGGAGCCGGGCTAGATCAGCCGCAACCCCTTCATGCTGGCGTGCCCGTCGCGTCCGACGATGATGTGGTCGTGGACGGCGATGCCGAGCGGCTTCGCGACATCGATGATCTGCCGCGTCATGGAAATGTCGGCAGACGAGGGAGTCGGGTCTCCCGAAGGGTGGTTGTGGACCAGGATCACGGCCGTAGCCGCGAGATCGAGTGCCCGTTTGACGACCTCGCGCGGATAGACGGGCGTGTGATCGACGGTGCCGCGCTGCTGCAGTTCATCCGCAATCAGCGCGTTCCGCTTGTCCAGGAACAGCAGCCGGAACTCCTCCCGGTCCGAGAAGGCCATCGCGGTGCGGCAATATTCGAGCACCGAGCTCCAGGACGACAGCACCGGTCGTTTCGCGACCGCCCCCCGAGCGAGGCGCTTCGCCGAGGCTTCCACGATCTTGAGGTCGAGCGCGACGCTTTCGCCGACGCCTTCGATGTCGGTCAGGAGGTGAGCCGGAGCGGCGAGCACTTCCGCAAAGGAGCCGAAGCGCTTGATCAGGCGCTTGGCGACGGGCTTCACGTCCCGGCGTGGGATGGAGCGGAAGAGCAGGAGCTCCAGGAACTCGTAATCCGCCATGCCTTCGCCCCGCCCCTCGGCAAAGCGGGCACGCAGCCGGTCGCGGTGGCCGAGATGATCGGGCGGGTCGGGCGCGTCGGAGGTCATCGGGCGCCGCCCGCTCTCGGCCTCAGGCCGCGTCGGCGTAATACGGCTTGTCGTAGCCCTTTGGCGACAACGTGAAAATCTCGACGCCCGTCTCCGTGACGCCGACGGTGTGCTCGAACTGCGCCGACAGCGATCTGTCGCGAGTAACGGCCGTCCAGCCGTCCGAGAGCACCTTCACCTGCGGGCGTCCGAGATTGATCATGGGCTCGATCGTGAACAGCATGCCGGGCTTCAGCGGAACGTCATAGCTCGGTTCGACATAGTGCAGGATCGTCGGGGCATCGTGGAAGACGCGGCCGAGTCCGTGACCACAGAAATCGCGCACGACGGAGCAGCGCTCCTGCTCTGCGAGGGACTGAATTGCCGCCCCGATCGCATTCGTCGTCCGGCCTGGCCGCACAGCCTCGATGCCGCGCATCAGGCATTCATGGGTGACGTCGCAAAGCCGCGCCGCCCGGCGCGGCACCTCCCCGACGAAGTACATCCGGCTCGAATCGCCGTACCAGCCGTCCAGGATCAGCGTCACGTCGATGTTGAGGATGTCGCCCTCGCGCAGCCCCTTGTCGTTGGGGATACCGTGGCACACGACGTGATTGATCGAGGTGCAGATCGACTTCGGATAGCCCCGGTAGAGCAGGGTGGCGCTATAGGCGCCGTTGTCGCGTGCGAAATCGGCAACGAGCATGTCGAGCGCCTGGGTGCTGACACCCGGCTTCACATGTTCGACGAGCAGGTCCAGCGCCTCCGCCGTAAGCCGTCCGGCGCGCCGCATTCCCACAAAGGCCTCGGGGCCGTGCAGCGGGGGCTCGGCGGCCCTCCGTTCGGTCTGGGTGGCTGTGTCGTAACTCATGGCCGTCACTAGGATCTAGGCGCGGGCCGGTGCGGCGCAAGCGCGGACCGGGCAGGGCTGGGTTGCGGGGTCGCGGGTCAGGTGCGATGAGCACGCCTTCCCAGCCCGATCTTCGGGCCCTTCATAGCTCATCGGGAATGATTGAGGCAGCCTCCTATGGCGCATATGCGCCGAAGGGTATCGTACGCCTAGCCGTGGAGTGGACGCGCTCGCTGCCGGACACTTGGCTTGCGCGGCGCGCCGTGATCCTGGTCCGCCGCTTCGTGCTTCGCCGGCTTCGGGGAGCTCCCGTGGATGCCGAGGCGCTGGGCATTCGCATGCGGCTGCGCCCCTACAACAACATCTGCGAAAAGCGGATGCTGTTCACGCCGCAGACCTTCGACGCGGTCGAGCTTGCGATGCTTGCGGACATTATCCGCGAGGGGTTCGTCTTCATCGATGTGGGTGCGAATATCGGAGCCTACGCCCTCGTCGTCGCATCCCGTGCCGGCCCCTCCGCCCGCATTCTGGCCGTCGAGCCGCAGCCCGAGATTTTCGAGCGGCTGATCTTCAACATCCGCCTGAATGGGATTCCAACGGTCAAAGCGATCGATTGTGCAGTGGCCGAGAAGGCGGGAGAGGTGACCCTTTTTCTCGACCCTCACAATTCGGGTGGATCCAGCCTGAAGGTCGTCTCTTCGAGCGGTGCGAGGCCCATCCGGGTCCCGGCCCGGACGCTGCTCGATCTGATCGAAGCCGAGGCGTATCCCCACGTCGATGCGATCAAGCTCGACGTAGAGGGCGCCGAGGACCTGATCCTGGAGCCGTTTCTTGCCAAAGCGCCTCGGCACCTCCTTCCGAAGATGCTGATCCTAGAGAACGGGAAGTTGCGCTGGCAGACCGATCTTCCGCGTCTTCTCGAGGAGAGCGGATACCGCTTGAAGGCGACCACCCGGCAGAACCTCGTGTTCGAGCGCAACGACGGAGACGCGGGCCATGGTTGAAGACACGATTACGGCGGCGGTACTCGTCATCGGCGACGAGATCCTGTCAGGGCGCACCAAAGACAAAAATATAGGCTACATCGCCGAATACCTGACCGGGCTTGGTATCGACCTCCGCGAGGTGCGGGTCGTCCCCGATATCGAGGACGAGATCGTGAGCGCCGTGAATGCCCTGCGGTCGCGCTACACCTACCTTTTCACGACAGGCGGGATCGGCCCGACCCACGACGACATCACGGCCGATTGCGTGGCCAAGGCCTTCGGCGTGCCGATCGACGTCGACCCGCGCGCGGTCGAGATGCTGCTGCTGCGCATCAAGCGCGAGGACCTGAACGAGGCGCGCCTCCGGATGGCCCGCATCCCGCAAGGTGCCGAACTCGTCGAAAACCCGATCTCGCGGGCGCCCGGCTTCAAGATCGGCAACGTGATCGTCATGGCCGGCGTGCCGGCTATCATGCAGGCGATGCTCGACAACGTCGCGCCGGGGCTGGTGAAAGGCGAGCGCGTCATCGCGGAGACGATCGACGCGGCCGGTTTGCCGGAAGGCCAGTATGCGGCGGCGCTCGGCGAGATCGCGAAGGCATATCCGGACCTGTCGATCGGGTCCTACCCGTCCTTTTCGCCAGCCGGCTTCACCAACCAGATCGTGGTTCGTGGCCGCGACAAGGCCTTGCTCGACGAGGCCTCGGGCAAGATCAGGGCGATGGTCGACACGATGCGGGCGGGCCAGGCCTGAGAGGCGCGCGATGGGGCGCAGCCGGAGAGGGCGCGCCCCTCCGGCAGGATTGCTGATCAGTCGCAGCTTCTCTCAGTGACCGTCTTCGATTCGCCATAGGCGTTCTCCGTGCGGGTGGTGCGGGTTGCGCAATCGACCCTTCCGGCACCGCGGCCCTCGATCACGACCGTGTCCGGGCGGCGGTTTGCATCGTCGGCTGCCGCCCCGGCGATGCCGCCGACACCTGCCCCGACGGCGGCTCCGACCGGCCCGCCGACGACTGCGCCCGTGATCGCGCCCGTTGCGGCGCCTGCGGCAGCGCCACCTTCGGCAAGAGCCGCACCCGGCAGGGTGAGGGCGGACAGAGACAGGATCCCGATGATGGCGTTGCGCATGGCTGCTTCCTGAAAGTGGATGATATGCGGCCGAAACGCGCAGCCGATCCCGGCAGTTCCGGCCGAGCTTGCCCGAACCTGCGAACCCCGGCAGCCGCGAAGCGTTATCTCCTGCAACGATCCTTGCGGAGACCCATGATGCCGACCGAACTGCCGACCGAACGGGCCCTTCGGGCGCCCGGCTCCATGGAACTCGATCCGCCGGGGGAGGGGATCTCGACGGACGAGACCCGCAAGCTCATCGCGTCCAGCAAGGTCGACGGAACGGCCGTGTTCGACCGGGCGGGGGAGCAGATCGGGACCGTCCACAATTTTATGGTCGACAAGGTCACTGGACAGGTCGCCTATGTCGTGATGTCCTTCGGCGGCTTTCTCGGCATCGGCGAAAGCTACCATCCGCTGCCCTGGCGCGCGCTGACCTACGACACGATCCTTGGCGGTTATGTCGTGGACATCGACAAGGACCGGCTTGCCGGAGCGCCGACGCACGGAGCGGGCGACGACCCCTTCGCCGACAGGGAGTACGGGCGGAAGGTCGACGCCTATTATCGGGCCGCCCCGACGTCGTAGCGGGATTGGTGCGGACGGCGGGGGTCGAACCCGCACGGGCATAGCCCGAGGGATTTTAAGTCCCTTGCGTCTACCGGTTTCGCCACGTCCGCATTGGTTTCTCAGGCCTAGCCGGGGCCGCGGACCCGATCAAGCCGTGCCGTTGCGCCAGCCGTAGAGCCAGGCATAGCGCTCCGTCATGCCCTCCGGCCCGAGCCGCCGCATGACGAGGTTTCGTCCGGCCCGCATCAGCCCGCCCGCATGGTACGTCCGGGCGTTGCGCCGGGCAGCCTCCTGCACGCGCCGGACGCGGGACAGGCGGGCCTTCTCGTAGCGTCGGAGCGCGCTGCCGAGATCGTCCGCTGACCTGCCGATTTCGGCCGCGAGCACGGCCGCATCCTCGATCGCCATGGCGCCGCCCTGGGCCAGGAAGGGCAGGGCAGGGTGCGCGGCATCGCCGAGGAGGGCGATCCGGCCGGCGCTCATCCGCTTCGCCGGAACATCGTAAAGCGACCAGGCCGACCACTCGGTCGCGGCTCGGAGCAGCGCGGCCGCCGGTTCGGCTACCCCCGCGAAGGTGGCGAGCACGGTTGCCCGGTCGGTCGGGCATGACCACTCGGCCAGACGCTCCACCCGACGCTCGATGGCGACGACGTTAAGGAGCCGCCCGCCCGCGATCGGATAGTGCACCACGTGCCGGTCGCGCCCGAGCCAGAGCCCGCCCTCGTTGCGGCCGAGCACGTCGGGAGCGTCCGCCCGGGAAATGGTTGTCCGGTACGCCACGAAGCCGCTCGGCACTGGCTCGCGCTCGTCCCCGAGGCTTCTTCGCGCCCGTGACCAGAGACCGTCGGCCGCGATGACGAGGTCCGCTTCGGCGCTGTCGTTCGCACCGCCGGCAGCTTCGAACGCGAGCGCGACCCTGTCGCCCGTCTGCGTCAGTCCGGTCAGCCCACGCCCGACCCGGAGGCGGACATTGCCACGACCCCGCACGGCGTCGAGCAGGGCCGTGTGCAGATCCTGGCGCGACACGAACCAGTACGGCGCCCCAAAGCGCTCGTTCGCCGACGAACCGAGCGCGACGCTCGAGATCTCTCGCCCCGAAGCGAGGTCGCGCACCACGATCCGCTCCGGCTCTGATGCGACGCGGCGCAGGACGGAACCGAGGCCGAGGTCGATCAGGACCCGGCTGGCGTTCGGCGACAGCTGGATCCCGGCGCCGGTCTCCCCGAAGCCGGTCCGCCGCTCGAAGACGGTGATGTCATGGCCCTGCCCGGCAAGCGCCAGGGCTGCCGTCAGGCCGCCAATGCCGGCGCCGACGACGGCGATTTTGATCTGGCTCACAAGCGCGTCGGCTCAGGCCTTTTCACGATCGTTCCAGAGGCAGCCGGCGGGCTGGGACTCGGAATCCGAGAGCGACGCCGTGAACTTGTAGAGCGTTCCGCAATAGGAACAGATCGCCTCGCCGGCCTCGCCCATGTCGATGAAGACGTGCGGATGGTCGACAGGCGGCGTGGCGCCGATGCACATGAACTCCCTCGCGCCGACAAGAATGGTCGACACGCCCACGTCGTTGTGGAAATGCGGAATACCCGACTGAGCCATCCTGCCTCTTCCGGCCGCCCGTTCGCCTCTGGGCACGCGGCGCTCTCTGGCATGCGAGGCGTGACCGGGCAATGGCTGGAGAGTGACCTTGGCTGACGCACCCGGAGCAGAGCCGAAACGGGCCGATCTCGGCGGGGTCGACATCGCCTATGTTGACGTCCCGCCGGCTAAGGGTTCGGAGCGCCGGGAGCATCCCGTCCTCCTGATTCATGGCTTCGCGTCGAACCGCAATGTCAACTGGATCGCGACGAGCTGGACGGGGACGCTGAGCCGGGCGGGCTACCGTGTGGTCGCCTTCGACAACCGCGGGCACGGTGAGAGCAGCAAGCTGTACCGGCCGGAGGATTACGATACTTCGCTCATGGCCGGCGACGCGGTCGGGCTGCTCGATCGCCTCGGGAT
>CAXUKK010000014.1:0-16732 GCA_964251455.1 uncultured Enterovirga sp. | reverse complement strand
AGCATCAGGAGCGGCGTGATGGCCCACGGAGCGAGGAGGCTGAGCGCCAGAGCCGCAGGGAGCAGGATCAGGATCTTGTTGCGCAGCGACCCGAGCGCGATCTTTCCGACGATAGGGAGTTCGCGCGAAGCCGCGAAGCCGACGACGTAGCGGGGCGTCACGGCCGCATCGTCGATCACGACGCCCGCGGCCTTCACGCCCGCCTTCGCGGCCTGCCCGGCGATGTCGTCGAGGGACGCGGCCGCGACCTTTGCCAGCGCCGCGACATCGTCCAATAATGCGATCAGCCCGATGCTCACGTAGTTCCCTTTGTGTCGCCACGCCCGATGTGGAGGCTGGTTCGCCTTGGACAACACCGCCGGCCGCCGTTTTTCACCGGGGCACGACCCTGCGCCGGACCAGCACCTCGCGAGCAGGACGACGTTGCATCACGCAGGTCCCCGTGGCCGTTAGCCCTCCGTTCGAGGATGCGGAGGAGGCCCGCCAGGATGGCGAGACCTTCGGGCAGGCCGTCGGCCGGCGGATCGCCGCCGCCATGACGCAGGCCAATCCCGGCGGGGCCGACGTGAGCGCGATCGGGGCCGAGGGCGCCGAGGCGGTCCTGGCGAAAGCGACCGCTCTGGCGGATGCCGGACTGGAGCGGGACCTCGTCGAGGCGTGGACGGATGCGGCGGCCGACGCGTTCAGGATCGAGCTCGATCGCGCGGCGTCCCTCCTGGCCGCCTCCGGCAGCAAGCACTAACGGACGCGAGCACTCTCAGCGCACGAGGCGGTTCGCGTGATCCGCGCCGAGGCCGATGCGGTCGTAGTGACGGCGCACATTCTCGAGCTTGGTGAACACGTCCTCGTAGCCGCTCGCGACGCCGTACGGGTCGACATACGTGTAGCCGCCCGTGACGTGGAACAGGGTCGCCATCTCGTCCACGTCCTCCGGGACGACCAGCGTGTGCGTCTCGCCGGGCGGCTCGAAGGCGTAGTCGCCCGCATTCGCGACCCAGTCATGCTCGAGATAGTGCCACTTGCCCCGCAGCGTGAAGGCATGGACGGGTCCGCTATGGCGGTGGCGCGACAGCACGCCCGAGCGTCGCACCCGCAGGATGTTGACGTAGAAGCCCTGGCTGACGCTGAGGATGAGCGGCTTGAACGAGACGACATCCGATTGCGGCACCCAGTCCCGCTCGTCGCCGTCGAGATCCAGCGCACCGCCGATGAACACGTCCGGCAGCATCCCGAAGGGCTGCGGCTTCTGATAGGCGATCTTGCTGGTGTCGAGGGCCGGCGAGCTGGTGTCGGCAGGCCTTGCGAGCGTGGCGGTTGCGGTCATGTGGCTCCCTGTCTCCAGGCGCAGAGGGTCGGAGTATCGGTTGTGCGCAGGCGTGCCAATCGGAGGCTGTCCGGCTGGTTCAGCGTCTTCGCACGGTGCGTTCGCGGGTTCTGTGCCGGCGGGCGCTGATCAAGCTCGGCCGCCACGTCCGCTGAGCTCGCCAATCCGCCGGGCCCATCTCTGCCGGGTGTCGGGCGCGAACACATGTTCGCTCTCCCAATCCCGCGGCTTCAGCAGTTGCGCTCCGAGATCGCGACGCGCCCGCTCATGCGCATCGCGGGCGATCTGCACGAAGCGCTCGTCGCGCGCAGCAGCCCGCCGGTCCGACTCGGCCAGTGAATTCCATAGCCACATCAGGTGACACGCCTCCATCGGGCACGCGCAGCCATGCCTATCCGCCTGAAGGCTCAACGGCAGGAGGTGCATGCGGTTTCGTGCGGTCCGCGGTTTTACCGCGCCGCTTGAGGCCGGAGCGCTGCGCTTCGCAGGACGCCGGTACGGCTGAAGACCCGCGTTCACCCAAGCGAGATCCGAACTCGGCTGCCCAATCCCGTCCGGTCGAAGTCGACCTCGTAGGTCATCGTCCTCCCACCCCGGCAATTGATCGTTGCAACCGCGCGGGACGGCCCCTCCATCAGGACCTTGAGGACGGTCATCGGGCTCAGCGTGGCAACATACCTGAACAGGCAATCGAGAAAGCCGGCCCTCCCGTGGAACATCGTCTCCTGTATGGGGTCCCCCGACCGAGGGGCTGCGATGAGAACCGTCACGTTCTCCGCATACCGCGACAGCATCTCATCAAGCTTCCCCCGGTTCAGCTGCTCGAGCGAGCGAGCGAAGCGAGCTTCCAAGTCAACAAGTGCCGTAGTGCCTGTCATACCCCGACATGGGTCATCGGCATCGAAGTTATTAGAGCCGCCGTCAAAATAAATTGCTCGATATCGAAAAATAAATCCGATGCTTTGTCTCGCCTGACCGACTTACTTTTTCTTGGATTGGACAATCCGTCTGCCGTGAACGCCGGCTGTAATCGGGCCGGGCACCAGATTATCCGAGCGCGCGGCGGCAGAATTCAAGCAAACAAAGGCCACCGGCGGAGCTGCGCGGCCGGTCGGAGGGCAGCGCCTCGCGCCCGTCCGGCGTCTGCCGCTCGCACTTTGTCCCCTACAAGCGCTCGCCGCAGGGAGGGACCTCCACCAAGGTTACGATCAGGCGCAAGATGGCCTGATGTTCCGGCCCTGCTGGGGCCGCCGCTCAGGAAACCTGCGAGTTCGATATGCGTCAGGTGCCCGCCCGACGGGGCATTGGCTGCCGCCCCGAGGAACCAGCTATCTCCATCTGGCTGCGGTACGGCTCTCGCCGCTCTGTCATGGCCGGGTTGCTCCAGGGATCCCTCCCGTCCTACACGCTTAGCGGGAGACCCGAGCCGGGTTAGACCGATCAAATTTCAAACTGAGACACTACCGGGCGCCCCCACCACGCCTGTGAGTTGCGGGGAGTGCGGGGATCGTGTTCTGGGTGCGGCGCCCTGCCGCCCCGACTGGGAGACGTGGAACGGCGATCGTCATGCCTCTGTCGCGAACGCCGGCAAGCATGCTGGGCGGCGCTCCAGGATCGAGCGCAGGAGGGATCGGAATGGCGATCCACTACTTCCACTGCACGGACGGGTTCGACCTGATCCTCGACCGCCAAGGGCGTGAGAGCAGGGCCGTCCAGGACGCTATCGCGAAGGCGCACGAGGTGGCCGGCGAGATCATGCGGGCCGTGCCGTCCTATCGCGATTGGGACAACTGGGCGGTCCACATCTACGACGAGGCCGGGCCGCTTGAGGTCGTGCCCTTCGCGGGCCAGGTCAGGGCCGCAGCCTGACGCTCAGGCTGGTGTCGGGCTCCTAGAAGACGAACTCCTCGAAGGCCGGGTCCACCGAGCCCGCCCAGGCGCCGTGATAGCGCTCGAGCAGAAGGTCGGCCCGGGTGCGCCCCGACTCTGCGATCGCGAGGAGCGGGTCGAGGAAGCGGGTCTCGTCGCGGCCATCCGCATCGAGTGCGCCGCGATGCGCTAGGCCGGCACGGGAAATCCGCAGCACCTCGGAGGCGACATCCTTGAGCGGCCGCCCGGCGATCTCGGCGCGGAGTCCGAGGCGCGGAACGGCCGCGCGCAAAGCGTCGCGGTCGTCGCTGCTCCAGGGGTGGATCAGATCGTACGCCGCCGCGAGCGCGTCCGCGTCATAGAGAATACCGGTCCAGAAGGCCGAGAGAGCCGCGATCATCTCGGGCGGGCCGTTATCAGCGCCGCGCATCTCCAGGAAGCTCTTGAGCCTCACCTCCGGGAAGATGGTCGAGAGGTGGTTCGCCCAGTCGGAGCTCGTCGCCCGCTCGCCCGGAAGCTGGGGCAGCTTGCCTTGCAGGAGATCCCGGAACGAGGCGCCGGACGCGTCGTGGTAGATGTCGCCGCGCTTGACGAAGTACATCGGCACGTCCAGCGCGTAATCGACATAGCGCTCATAGCCCATGCCGTCGGCGAACGCGAAGGGCAGCATGCCGGTGCGGTTGCGGTCGGTGTCGCGCCAGATCTCCGAGCGCATCGACAGGAAGCCGTTGGGCTTGCCGTCCGTGAAGGGCGAGTTGGCGAAGAGCGCGGTCGCGACCGGCTGCAGCGCCAGGGAGACGCGGAGCTTGCGCACCATATCGGCTTCGCTGCCGAAATCGAGATTCGCCTGCACAGTCGCGGTGCGGAACATCATGTCGAGGCCGAGCGTGCCGACCTTCGGCATGTAGCCGGCCATGATGCGGTAGCGCCGCTTGGGCATCACGGGCGTCTCGGCGCGGGTCCATTTCGGGCTCATGCCGAGCGTCAGGAAGCCGATCCCGAGCGGCTCCGCGATCCCCTTCGCCTCGTCGAGGTGGCGGGCGAGTTCGCGCGCGGTCGCGTGGATGTCGGCGACAGGCGCCCCGGACAGCTCGAACTGGCCGCCGGGCTCGAGCGAAATCGCCCCGCCGCCGGCCTCGTCGGCGAGACCGATCGGCTTTCCGTCGTCGAGGATCGGCTCCCAGCCGTTCAGCGACGCCATCCCGTCGAGCAGCGCGCGGATGCCCCGCTCGCCCTCGTACGGGACCGGGTCATGGTTCGCCCTGTAGAACGGGACCTTCTCGTGTTCGGTGCCGACCCGCCATTCTGAAGCGGGCTTCTCCCCGGCCGAAATCCAGCCGACGAGTTCGTCGCGCCCGGAAATCGGCGTCGCATCGGTGACGTCGCGCGCCATGCGCTCCTCGATCAGCGGGCGCATGGCCCATGCGGGCCGCCGACCGGCGCCCCTAAGATGAGCGCGTACATAGAGCGGCGGAGACGACGCCGCAACGACACCCTCCGGGGTATCCGGAGGCGCCGAACATCAGTGCCAATCGCCCATCGCGGCCTGCATGACGGCGAGGGCCGCGACGGCGGCCGTGTCGGCCCGCAGGATGCGCGGGCCGAGTGACAGCCTGAGCACGTTTTCGCGAGCGAGCAGCGTCGTCCGCTCCTCCGGCGCGAAACCGCCTTCGGGGCCGATCAGCAGGGCACAAGGCCGGCCGCGCGGCTGCCCGGCAAGCGCCGCGAGCGGGTCCGTGACCGGAGCCTCCTCGTCGCAAAGGACGAGCAGGCGGTCCGCCTCGAGTCGCTGCAGGGCCGGCTCCAGAGGCTCGTCCGGCAGGATATCCGGCACCGCCAGGATCCCGCATTGCTCGGCGGCCTCGATCGCGTTCGCCCGCATGCGCTCGAGGTTGACGCGGCTCGCGACCGTTCGGCGGGTGAAGACCGGCTTCAGCCGCCCTGCCCCCATCTCGACCGCCTTCTGCACCATGTAGTCGAGCCGGGCATGCTTCAGCGGCGCGAACAGGTAATCGAGATCCGCCGGGGCCGATTGCGCCCGGGTCTGTTCCCGGGGGCACAGGGTCGCAGCCTTGCGACCGGTGCTCGCGATCTCGGCGCGCCATTCGCCGTCGCGGCCGTTGAAGACGTGGATCGAGGCGCCGGAGGGAAGGCGCAGGACGTTCAGGAGGTAGTTCGCCTGAGTCCGGTCGAGATCGACATCCTCCCCGGCCCGCAGGTCGGCTTCGAGGAACAGGCGCGTCGCCGTGAAATCATACGCCGCCATCACGAGTTCTCGACAGCTATCGTCGGTGTCCCGGGCTGTGCGCTCTCGACAAGAGCCGCGACGATGTACAAAAGCCGCCACAATCCTGTGGTTACCGGGTCCTCTCCACGTCTGATGACGGGTCTGGCGGCTTTCGCGCAGGTCTCGCCCGAAGGGCGCCCCGCGTGGCATGTCGGGCACGGACCAGAAGGACCCGGTGAACCCGGGCGCGAAGAGGGGACAGGTTTCATGATCGTCAGCCCAGGTTCCCTGTCGCGCCGCGCCGCGAAGACCGCGCTGTTTGCGGTAACGCTCATGAGTGTTTCGTGCGTGTCCGGTGCGGCCTTCGCGCAGTCCGCGGGCTGCACCGATATCCAGAAGATGCTGCTGCAGCGCAAGACGATCGGCGAGCGCATCGCCACCGCGACCAAGGGCAAGAAGCAGATCGACGCCGGCCGGGCCTGCACGGATTTCGGCGCGCTCGTGTCGAACGGGACGTCCCTGCTGAAGTTCGCCGACGTCAACAAGGATTGGTGCCAGATCCCCGACAGCTTCGTCCAGGGGATCAGGGAAGATCACGGTCGCGCCGTGAAGATCCGCGGCCAGGCCTGCGGCGCGGCCGCGAAACAGGCGCAGGCGGAGAAGCAGGCGCGCGAGGGCGGCGGCAACAGTGGTCTGCTCGGCGGCAACGGCCTGTCCGGCGCCAGCCGCCTCCCCCAGGGCGCGCTGTAGCTAGACGCCGCGCCCCTTCGCGATCTCCCGCTCGCGGAACACGAGCGGCAGCGCCGGGAGCCGGGCGCTCTTGCGCCGCGTGAGAAAACGCGGACGGCGGCCCTTCAGCACGGCGAGTCGGCGGCGATCCTGAACGCGGCCGAGACGCAGCTTGCCGAGTTGGCAGGCGAGCGGCTCCGTGTAGCCGTTCCAGGCCCGCATCATCGGCGTGATCCCGGCGGCCGACACGATCGAGCGCCAGATCGCGATCGCATCTTCCTCGGGGAATGCCCCGAGCGTCATGACGGCGTCGCCTGCCTTGTCGACAAGCACGACGCGCAGGTCGCTCTCGCCGCGTGTCAGGTCGAGCACCGCACCGGCAAGTCGCTCCGGAGTATCGCCGAAGATGATCGTGGTTCCGGACGCGCCATTGCAGACGGTCCGGAGCGGGCCGGAGCGGCTCACCGAAGTGGAGCCAGCCCCGACCCGTCCGTCGTAGCCCGACATATCTGATGCCTTACCCTGTCGGCGGCTTTTGGTGCCGCTCTGAACGAGGCAAAGATGCCAGACGGGTGCTCCTCGGGAGCTTAATTGTGACGGTTAAATACTCGTGGATGCGGGCCTATCGGGCCTCATGTTCAACAGAAGATTGCCGGGGATGGCGGCCTGCTCCTTGCCGCTGCACGGCGCGCGACCTAAAGGTCGGATGAAATCCTGGCCGCATGACAGACCGTCCCACAGACCCGAACGACCTGATGCCCGCCATCCGCGGCATCGCGCACGAGGCCGGCGAGATCGCGCTGCGGTACTTCCGCTCCGGCCTCGCGACTTCCGCGCGCATCTGGTCGAAGGCCGGCGGGTCGCCGGTCACCGAGGCCGATGTCGCGGTCGACACCTTCCTCAAGATCCGCCTCAGCTCGCTCCTGCCGGAGGCCGGCTGGCTCTCCGAGGAGACGGCGGACGATGCGCGCCGGCTCGGCCGCGACTACGTCTGGATCGTCGACCCGATCGACGGCACGCGCGCTTATCTGGCCGGCAGCCACGACTGGTCGGTCGCGATCGCGCTTCTCAAGGACAGCCGGCCGATCCTCGGGATCGTGCACGCGCCGGCGCACGAGGCGATGTACGAGGCCGTGCTCGGCGGCGGCGCGCGGCGCAACGACGAGCCCATCCAGGTGTCGCAGGCCCGCTCGCTCGCCGGGCTCAGCGTCGCCGGGCCAAAGCCCTTCGTGGACCGGCTGGAGCGCCACGCACCGACCATCACCCGCCCGCCGCGGATCCCGTCGCTGGCGCTGCGCATCGCCAAGGTGGCGGACGGTTCTGTCGATGTCGGACTGGTCTCGTCCGACGCCCGCGACTGGGACATCGCGGCGGCCGACCTCATCCTGCACGAGGCCGGCGGCGTGCTCTCGACGCTTGCCGGCGAGCCGCCGCGCTACAACGAGCCGGAGCCCCAGCATGGCGAGCTCGCCGCCGTGCCACGGCAATTGCATCGCGAGCTCATCGCCGCCATCACCGGGCGGTGAGCCCGACGGGCGTCAAACGATCCGGAGTCCACAGCATGGCGGCCGAGAAGCAGCTTCTTCACCTCGTGTTCGGCGGAGAGTTGGAAACCCTGGGCTCGACCGAGTTCCGCGACCTCCCCGGCCTCGACATCGTCGGGATCTACCCGAGTTACGCTGCGGCCCATGCCGCCTGGAAGGCGAAGGCGCAATCGACCGTGGACAACGCGCATATGCGCTACTTCATCGTCCATCTGCATCGTCTTCTCGATCCGCAGCAGGCGTGAGCCCGCATGGGCATGATCAAACGCCTCGGCCGGTCCCGTGCGACCCAGGTGAGCCTCGGGTACGTGTTGGCGCGCTATCTCGACCTGGTGCAGGCGACGAACCGCTTCATCCATGAGCCTGCCGACACCTACGGCGAGATCGAGCCGCTCATGCCCTTCATCGGTGCGATGTGGCACGGGCAGCATTTCATGGCGCCCTATCTGCGCCGGCCTCATGATCGTGCGGCGAGCCTCGTATCGCGATCGAGGGACGGCGAGTTCAATGCGGTCGCACTCCATCATCTCGGCATACGGGCCATCCGCGGCTCCGGCGCACGCGGGCGCGACCAGCGCGCAAAGGGCGGCGCCCAGGCGCTGAGGGGTCTGCTGAGCGCGCTGGAGGACGGCGAGAACGCGTTCCTGACCGCCGACGTCCCCAAGGTCGCGCGGCACTGCGGCGAGGGCATCGTCATCCTGGCCCGCCTGTCCGGCCGGCCGATCGTGCCGGTCGCCGTCGCGACCAGCCGGCGTGTCACGTTCGACAGCTGGGACCGGGCGAGCATCGGCCTGCCCTTCGGACGGGGAGCGATCGTCACGGGAAGACCGATCAGGGTGCCCCGTGAGGCGAACCGGGACGCGACCGAAGATGCACGGCTCGCGGTCGAGCGCGAGTTAGACCGCGTCCATGCGCGCGCCTTCGCGCTCGTCGGCCGCGCGGACCCGGGCGCCCGAGAGCCTCTCGTAGCGGGGACGGAGCGCCGGCTCCCGGCATGAGGCAGAGACTGCCTGTCCCGCTCCTCGCCTACCGGGCCGCGACATCGCTCGTCGGACCGCTGGCGGCACCGGCGTGGCTGAGATGGCGATTGCGACGCGGCAAGGAGGACGTGGACCGTCTTCCGGAGCGATACGGCTTTGCCGGGCGCGACAGGCCCGCGGGCGAACTCGTCTGGGCCCACGGGGCCTCCGTCGGCGAGACGATGGCGCTCCTGCCGGTTGTTGGCGCGCTGGTCCGGCGCGGCGTGAAGGTCCTCGTGACCTCCGGGACGATGAGCTCCGCCGAGTTGCTGGCGCGCCGCCTGCCAGCGGGAGCGCGACACCAGTTCCTGCCGCTCGATGCGCCGCGCTTCGTGCGCCGCTTTCTCCAGCACTGGCAGCCGCGGCTGGCGATCTTCGCCGAATCGGAGATCTGGCCGAACACGATCATCGAACTCGAGCGCGCGGCGATCCCGCTTGCCCTGGTCAATGGCCGCATCTCGCCGCGCTCCGCTGCCGGCTGGCGCAGGGCTCCGGGCGCGGCGCGAGCGCTGTTCGGGCGCTTCTCGCTCTGCGTCGCGCAGAGCCGGCCCGACGCCGAGCGCCTCTCCGGCCTCGGCGCGCCGGTCGCGGCCATCTCGGGCAACCTGAAGTTCGACCTGCCGCCGCCGCCGGCTGACCCGGCCGCGGTCGAGCACATGGCGGCGCTCGTGGCCGGACGCGAGATCTGGATGGCGGCCAGCACGCATCCGGGCGAGGAGACGGCGATCTTCGCGGCCCACGCTGCGATCGCAGCGCGGCGACGCAACCTCCTGACGATCGTGGCGCCGCGCCACCCGGAACGCGGCCGCGAGATCGCGGATGCGGCGCGCGGGGCCGGTCTCGACGTGGTCCTGCGCTCCGAAGGCGGCACGCCCGACGGGGCGCGCGACATCTACCTCGCCGATACGCTCGGCGAACTCGGCCTGTTCTACCGGCTGGCACCGCTGGTGTTCATGGGCGGCACGCTGACACCGCGTGGCGGCCAGAACCCGTACGAGCCGGCCCGCCTAGGAACCGCGATCCTGCACGGACCGCATACGGAGAACTTCGCCGAGATCTTCGCGGCCCTCGACGCGAACGGAGGGGCGGTCGCCGTCCAGCGGCCCGAGGAGCTAGGCCAGGCGGCCGCCTCGCTGCTCGGCGACGGCGCCCTCATGCGCGACATGGCGCGCGCGGCTGCGGACACGGCCGCCTCGCTCGGCGGCGCGCTCGAGCGCACGATGCAGGCGCTCGGGCCCTACCTCCCGCCGCCCGCAGATCAGCGCGAGGCATTCTGGTGAAGGCCCCGGGCTTCTGGTGGCGGAAGCCGGGCCTCGTAGCCCGCCTGCTCCAGCCGGCCTCGCTCGTCTATGGCGCCATCGCGGCCCGCCGCATGGCTCTGCCCGGTGCCCGGGCCAGCGTGCCCGTGATCTGCATCGGCAATGTTACGGTCGGCGGCTCTGGCAAGACCCCGACCGCAATCCATGTCGCGTCCATGCTGCGCAGCATGGGCCGGAAACCCGCCTTCCTGACGCGCGGCTACGGCGGCACGCTCGCCGGACCGGTCCTCGTCGATCCGGCCCTTCACGGTTTCCGCGAGGTCGGGGACGAAGCGCTGCTCCTGGCACGCCACTATCCCACGATCGTCGCCCGCGACCGGCCGGCCGGAGCGGCACTTGCAGCCTCGCTCGGCGCCGACGTGATCGTCATGGATGACGGGCTGCAGAACCCGTCGCTCGCGAAGGACCTGGCGATCGCCGTGTTCGACGGCGCGGTCGGGATCGGAAACGGCCTTCCCCTGCCCGCCGGCCCGCTGCGGGCGCCGCTTGCTGCGCAATGGCCGAGGGTCGACGCGGTTCTCGTCATCGGTCCCGGCGAAGCCGGCACATCCGTCACGGCACTGGCGCGTGGCCGCGGGCTGCCCCTCTTCCGCGGCGGGCTGAGGCCGGAGCCGGAGGCTGCCGCGCAACTCCGCGGACGTCGCGTCCTTGGGTTCGCGGGCATCGGCCGGCCCGGCAAGTTCTACGCGACGCTGCGGGAAATCGGGGCCGAGCTGGTCGAGACCCGCTCATTCGCGGATCATCACGCCTATCGGGAGAGCGAGATCGCAGACCTGCTCCAGGCATCGGAGAAGGCGGGCCTCCTCGCAGTCACGACCGAGAAGGATCTCGTCCGTCTGGCGGGCTTCCCGCCGGTCTCGGATCCTTTGGGCAGGGTTGCCGTCCTGCCGGTGCAACTGGCTGTCGATGCGGAGGACGGTCTGGCCGACCTGCTCCGGGATGCTCTGTCGCGGCGCTGATCAACTCGTCTTCACGGGCTGCGGCAGGCCCAGGCGCTTCAGCACGGCCTCCGGCGACACATAGGCCTCCTGCCGGTCGACGCTCCAGTATTTCAGCTGGTCGAGCGGGATGGCCTCGCCCGTCACGGCGCAGCGCACGAAACGGCCCGGCCGCACGACCCGAATGTTCGAGTCGCGGTACTCGATGATGGCTTCGCCACCTTCGTACTTGTTCATGGCACGTGTCCGGGTCTGGGGCCGCACCGCCCGTCGTCTCTCAGTTATCGAACAGACTCGTCTGCACAAGGGGGTCCTGTCGGCGCTTCGGCCTGGCACCCTCGGCCTGGACCCGCCGCGCGCCGTCCGCGAACTCGATCGTGAGCGCCTGGCCAGGCGCGACATCGGCCGCCGCGTGGATCACCTGTTCGCGATCGTCGCGCACCAGCGCATAGCCGCGCGCCAGCACGGAGCGATAGCCGAGGCTCGCGAGCAGGCTCGCCTGGGCGTCGAGCCGGCGCCGGTTGCGCTCGAGGGAAGCCTGCGCGGCCCGCTCCGCCCTGCCGGCGAGACTCGCGACGCGCTCGCGGCAGCCGACGATCCGGGTCGTCTCGGCCCTGAGCACGGCATCGCGACCCGAGGCGAGCCGCGCCGAGAGATCGGCCAAGGTCTTGCGCCGCTCCGCGACCGCGCGGGCGAGAAGCGCCTGCGGCTTGTTACCGACGGCGCCGAGGCGCGTGCGGATCTCGGCGAGCTTCACGTAGGGCGCCTGACGGGCGAGCCTGTCGGCCGCCTTCTTCAGCTCGCGTTCGTGCTCGCGCGCATTGGCGAGGAGGCCGGGGGCGAGCTTCGCCCAGGCGAGGTCCAGCCGCTGCCGCGGCATCCCGACGAGCGCCTCCGGCGTCGGCAGCGCGCGGGAGGCGGAACGCAGCTCGGTCCGGCGCGATTCGACGAGACGCAGCACGGCGTCGGTCTGCCGGCGCCCGACGCCCCCGACCTGCGCGACGAGTTCCGCCCTGACGGGCACGGCCATCTCGGCCGCCCCGGTCGGGGTCGGCGCGCGCAGGTCAGCCGCGTGGTCGATCAGCGTCCAGTCGGTCTCGTGCCCGACGGCCGAGATCAGCGGGATCGGGCTCTCGGCCGCGGCCCGGACGACGGCTTCCTCGTTGAAGCCCCACAAATCCTCGAGCGAGCCACCGCCGCGGGCGACGATCAGCACGTCCGGCCTCGGGATCGGGCCGTCGACGGGCAAAGCGCCGAAGCCCCGGATCGCGGCCGCGACCTCGTCCGCGCAGGTCTCGCCCTGCACGCGAACCGGCCAGACGAGGACGTGGCGAGGAAAGCGGTCCTCCAGCCGGTGGAGGATGTCGCGGATGACGGCGCCCGTCGGCGACGTGACGACCCCGACAACGCGCGGCAGGAAGGGCGGGCGGCGCTTGCGCGCCTCGGCGAACACGCCTTCCGCCGTGAGCCGCCGGCGCCGCTCTTCCAGCAGCGCCATGAGCGCGCCGACGCCCGCGGGTTCGAGCTGCTCGACGACGATCTGGTAGGTCGACTTGCCGGGAAAGGTCGTGATGCGGCCGATCGCGATGACCTCGAGCCCCTCCTGGGGCTTGAACCGCATGCGGCCGAAGGCGGATTTCCAGACCACCGCGTCGATGCGGGCGTCCCGGTCCTTCAGGCAGAAATACGCATGGCCGGAGGAATGCGGACCGCGATAGCCCGAGATCTCGCCGCGCAGTCGCACATGGCCGAACGCATCCTCGAGCGTGCGCTTCAGGGCGCCTGCCAGTTCGGAGACGGACCATTCCGGCGCGTTCGTCGGCTCGGCTGCGGCAGGAATCATCCCACATCGATAATGCGCCGACGCCGACCGGGCCAGCGCGCTTTGCGCATCATCGTCACACGCGACGCCGCCATCCTGGCCTATGCGGAGACCGGCTTTGTGTGCGCCCTCGCCTGTTGAAGGGCCGCCCGAAACTCCTTAGGCCGGGGCCGTCTCTGAGGATACGCGGTTGAACATCCTGCTCATCGGCTCCGGCGGGCGCGAGCACGCCCTCGCGCGCGCCATCGCGTCGAGCCCGCTCTGCACCCGGCTTGTCACGGCGCCGGGCAATCCCGGCACCGCGCAACATGGGACGAACGCCGCCATCGACATCACCGACCATGCGGCCGTGATCGCGCTCTGCCGGAGCGAGGCGATCGAGTTCGTCGTCGTCGGGCCGGAAGCGCCGCTCGTCGCCGGCATCGTGGACGACCTCGCAGCCGCCGGCATCACGGCCTTCGGGCCGAGCCGGGCGGCGGCGCAGCTCGAAGGCTCGAAAGCGTTCACGAAGGAGCTGGCGCGCGAGTTCGACATCCCAACCGCGGCCTTCGCCCGCTTCACCGAGCCTGCGGCCGCAAAAGCCTTTATCCGCGAGCGCGGCGCCCCGATCGTGATCAAGGCGGACGGCCTCGCGGCCGGCAAGGGCGTCGTCGTCGCGGCCACGGTCGAGGAGGCGGAAGCGGCGGTGGAGGACATGCTGGGCGGCAGCCTGGGCGAGGCCGGCGCGGAGGTCGTGATCGAGGAATGCCTCGTCGGCGAGGAGGCGAGCTTCTTCGCGCTCTGCGACGGCGACCACGCCGTCACGCTCGGCACGGCGCAGGACCACAAGCGCGCCTATGACGGCGACCGCGGCCCGAACACGGGCGGCATGGGCGCCTATTCGCCGGCACCGGTGCTCACGCCGGCCCTCGAAGCCGCGGTCATGGCGACCATCATCCGCCCGACCCTCGCCGGCATGCGGCAGCGCGGCACCCCCTTCAAGGGCATCCTCTATGCGGGGCTGATGCTCACGGGCGAAGGGCCGAAGCTGATCGAGTACAATGTCCGCTTCGGCGATCCGGAGGCCCAGGTCATTCTGCCCCGGATGCGGACCGACATCGTCGCGGCCATGATCGCGGCCTGCGACGGCGTCCTCGACGAGGTCGCCATCAGCTGGTCGGACTTCGCGGCGCTTGCGGTCGTGCTGGCGGCGAGGGGGTATCCGGGCGCATTCCAGAAGGGTTCGGTGATCCGCGGCGCCGATATGGCGGTTCGCGGCGATCTCGTAGCGGTTTTCCACGCCGGGACAGCGCTTCGCGGCACCGATCTGGTGGCGAATGGCGGTCGCGTGCTGGCCGTCACGGCACTCGCGCCGACCATCCGGGAGGCGCAGGCCAAGGCCTACGAGGCCGTCGCGGCGATCGACTGGCCGGAGGGCTTCTACCGCACCGATATCGGCTGGCGGGCGCTCACCGGCGACAATTAGTCGTCGCCGACCGGCCGCGCCACGAAGGTCATCCGCTTCGGGTTGTGGCCGAGATTGGCGCCCCGCCGCTCCGCCTCGAAGCCCCGTCCGCGCAGGATTTCGAGCATCTCGCCCTGGGCGTAATGCGTCAGCCCGAGCTCGGCGCGAAGCTTGCGGTAATCCGACATGGCGGTGCGGGCGAGCCCCTTGACGGCAGCCGTGAGGAAGCCGCCCTTCCAGGCGAAGGACAGGAGTGCTGCGGCATCGTCGACCGGACCGATATCGGGCGAAATCACATCCGCGACAATGAGTTGGCCCGAGATCCTGAGCTTGCGCCGCCACAGGCCGAGCAGGTCGCCGAACTCCTCCACCGACAGGTATTGCAGGAGCGAGTTGACGACGATCAGGTCGACAGAGCCGTCCGCGACGGTCTCCATCTCCTCGGGCGAGAGTACGACGACCTTGGGATCGCCTCGGAACCGCGCGCCCAGCCGCTCGCGCACCAGCGGCGCCCCGTCGCAGAGGTACAAGCGGCCGCAAGCCGCCGCGACCCGCCCGGCCGAGAGCGCCTCGCCGCAGCCGTAATCGAGCACCGCCGCGTCCTTTGACGGGATGAGCCCAACGATGTCCCGGGCGATGAGTCCGTAATGCAGCCCCTTATGGCGCTCGTTCACGTAGATCGGGGTGTCGGCGTTCCAGAAGTCGCGCCAGCTCATGGCGCGAGGTCACCCGCCCACAATCGGAGCAGGATGCCGTCCGGCCCCGCCACCGGGTCGCTGTCGGGCAGAGGCACTGCCGCGATCCGCTCCAGGGCGCCGTCGAGGGTGGCTGCGCGAGGGCGCAGGATGTCCCAGTGCCGGCCACCCGCATAGGCACCGACGACCAGGAACCCGTCGCGCTCCTCGATCAGGCAATGCGCGAGACCCGCCGGGATCACGATCACGTCGCCGGCCGCGACATAGATTTCGGTCCCGCCCTCACCGCCGAGGCACACGCGCGCGGAGCCGGACGCGACGCCGAGCACCTCGTGCGCGGTCGAGTGATAGTGATGGTACGGGTAGATCCCGTTGCGCCAAGTCCCGGTCCAGCCGTTCTGCCGGAAGGTAGCTTCGAAGGCGGCCGGCGGATCCTCGGCATCGGGCTGGATCGCGGCGCGCATCAGGACGAGCGGGAGCGCGCTGTTCGGCGCGGCGCCTGCGGGCGCAAGGCGCAGGGCCTCGATCCCAGCCGGAACCTCGGATGCGATGTCGTTCAGGGCGCGCTCGCGGCGCCGTGCCGTGGTCTTGGTCGGAATGGTTCGGCCGCTCGGATGGTCAAAGGCCCAGCGAGTAGGCCGTCACCGCCCGGTACACCGCCATGCAGAACACTGCAAAGGCCACCAGCCCGGCCAACCCGAACTCGAGCGTCTGGTTCTTGAAAAGCTGTGAGCGCCGGAAGCGCTGGCCGCCGAACGCAAGGCTGAGCCACGCGACGGACATCAGGACAGGAAGGGTGAACAAATAGGAGGCCGTCCCTTCGGCACGACCGAGCGGGTCGAGAAGGCCGCGGATGTTGCGGATCCAGGGGGCGTAGGCTGCAGCGTAGAGAGATGCGGCCCAGGCGAACCCGACGGCCAGACCCAGATGCTCGACGAAATGCCGGTGCAGACGCGTGAACTCGTCGGTCGCGCGCCCGCCGCGCATTGCCTGGAGTGCCATGTCGCCCCACCCTGCCGGCGAGTCGCCGACCTCAAGGGCCGACCCTTGCGCGTCGTTGTTAACGCGACGTTACCGCGATCGGCCGAATGCCGGCAACAGGGCCGCTTCGTCACAGATCACTGAGCTGACTGGGCGCTCCGCTGCTCCATCATCTTCACGAAACGGTCGAAGAGATAATGGCTATCCCGCGGACCAGGCGAGGCTTCCGGGTGATACTGGACCGAGAACGCGGGTCGGTCGTTCAGCTCGATTCCGCAATTCGTCCCGTCGAAGAGCGAAACGTGAGTCTGCGCCGCGTTCGCGGGAAGCGTTGCCGGGTCGACCGCGAAACCGTGGTTCATCGATACGATCTCGACCTTGCCGGTCGTGTTGTCGCGGACGGGATGGTTCGCGCCGTGATGCCCCTGATGCATCTTCACGGTCTTGGCGCCGAGCGCGAGGCTCATGAGCTGGTGGCCGAGGCAGATCCCGAAGGTCGGGACCTTGCGGTCGAGGAGTTCGCGGATGACCGGCACCGCATAGGCGCCGGTGGCCGCAGGATCGCCCGGGCCGTTCGACAGGAAGATTCCATCCGGCGCGAGCGCAAGGATTTCGTCGGCGGTCGCGGTCGCAGGCACGACGGTCACGCGGCACCCGGCATCGGTGAGAAGCCGCAGGATGTTGCGCTTCACGCCGAAATCGATGGCGACGACGTGAAACTTGCCGGTCTCGCCGGTGACGTAGCCCTGCCCGAGCGTCCAGACGGTCTCAGTCCACTCGCCGTTCCCGTCCCGCGTCACCATGGGAACGAGGTCGAGACC
>CAXUKK010000013.1:0-16810 GCA_964251455.1 uncultured Enterovirga sp. | reverse complement strand
AAGCGCGATCTTGGCGCAACGCACGGCATCGATGACGATGCCCGCCGAGTTGGGCGAGTCCCAAACCTCGAGCTTGAGTTCGACATTGAGCGGAACGCCCCCAAAAGTCGTGCCCTCGAGGCGGATGTGAGCCCATTTCCGGTCGGTCAGCCAAGGTACGAAGTCGCTCGGCCCGACATGGACGTCGGAGGCTGGCAGCGGAATGTCGAGCTGGCTCGTGACGGCCTGCGTCTTGGAGATCTTTTTCGACTCGAGGCGCTCGCGCTCGAGCATGTTCTGGAAGTCGGAATTGCCGCCGAAATTGAGCTGGTAGGTCCGATCGAGCCGGACGCCCCGCTCGCGAAACAGGTTCGCCAGCATGCGGTGCACGATGGTCGCCCCAACCTGGCTCTTGATGTCGTCCCCAATGAGCGGGAGCTTCTTGGCCTCGAAGCGCTTCCGCCATTCAGGGTCCGACGCGATGAAGACCGGGATGCAGTTCACGAACGCGCAACCCGCCTCGAGTGCCTGCTCGGCATAGAAGCGGGTGGCCTGCTCGGATCCAACCGGCAAATAGGATACCAGCACGTCGGTCTTCGTCCGATCGAGGATCTCGGCGACGTTGCATTCGACGACATTCGATTCCTGGATCTCGTCACGCATATAGCGGCCAAGCCCGTCGAAAGTCGGCCCCCGCTCGACCGTCACTCCCGTCGAAGCGACGTCCGAGAAGCGGAACGTGTTGTTCGGGGACACCCAAATCGCCTCCGCAACGTCCCGCCCCACCTTCTGGGCGTTGATGTCGAAGGCTGAGGCGATCTCGATGTCGCTGACATGGTAGCCGCCGAGCTCAACGTTCATCAGGCCGGGCACTGGTTCGTTCGAGCGCGCGTCCCGGTAATAGGTCAGCCCTTGTACGAAAGAAGACGCACAATTCCCGACCCCGACGATACCAATTCTGAGGCTGCCGCTCACTGCGTCTCTCCGGCTGTCCAGCTCGCAGACCTATGCGGCACTGAATCAAGCAAACTCCACTGAACGAGTCGGCGCTCGACCGTGGATCGATCCCCGCAAGGGTGGGCGGGGTGTAACGGGAACTTACCTTCCATGGCACTGGGTCGGAAGCAAGACGCACAACTGCAAGTCGCCAATCCCCGTTCGGTCCAGCGGCGTACCCAACGCGGAACTCACCCGTTTGCTCCAGGTTCTCCGCTCCACCTTTCTTGATCTCCGAATATGCCACAGACCCCAGGCGCCCGCAGGATAGCCGCACCCACAGCCGCTCCGCCCGAGCTGCTGCTGCCCACGAACGAGTAAGTGCGCGCGGTCGGCCTCCTTTCACTTACACGTGAAGCCGGCTTCAAAGGTCTGATTTACGTCGTCGACAGCGAGTCGAAGATCGACCGCATGGCGCGGCTGATATGGGCACTCGCGACAGACGTCGAGGCACTCATATTCCCGCCGTGGGACTGCCTGCCCTACGACCGGTCGCCCCCGAGCGCCCGCACCATGGGACTGCGCATCGCGGCACTCTCCTGGCTTGCCGCCAAGCCGAGCCGACCCTGGATCCTCATCACAACGTCCGAAGGGCTGGTTCAGCGGCTTCCGCCACGCGGCCTGTGGGAGCGTTCGACCCTTGCGTTAACCCTCGGCGGCGAGATCGACTGCCATGCGCTCGGCGTCGAACTCACTCGGATCGGATATCGCGAGGACGACCGCGTGGACGAGGCGGGCGAATTCGCCATCCGCGGCCATGTCGTCGATGTCTTTCCTGCAGGCTACTATCTGCCCGTGCGCATCGAGCACGCCGACAATTGCATCACGGCCATGTCGTCGTTCGACGCTGCGACGCAGCGCCGGACGGATGAATTTGAGGATCTGACGCTCCGTCCCGCGTCCGAGGCTGTCACGACGGAGCGTACAGGTAGCGAAACGGCACCGATCGAGCATCGCCTGCCCCTTCTGCATCCGTCGCTGGAAACCTTGTTCGACTACGCGCCTGACGCTTGGCTCCTGCTTGAGGCCAGGGCGGAGGAGAGGCGTCAGGCATTCCTCGAGCAGATAGCCGACGCCCATGCCAGCCGTCGCCGGATGGACACAGGCGCACACGCCCCGGCCCCGGATCGCCTGTATTTACTGGAGGAAGCCTGGCGCGGGCTGATGGCCGGAAGACAGGTCATGCGGATTACCGACCAGGATCAGCCGGACGAGGCGGTGCCGTCCTTTGCGACCGACGCGCGACCGGCAAAGGCGCTTGCCCGCTTCCTGCAAAGCGCGGTGACGGAGGGCCGTCGTGTGCTCGCAACGGCGCCCTCAGAGCGGGACCTGCGCGGTATCTCCCGCTCGATCGAACGAGCCACCCAGTCCCCCATCCAGCGGGTCGTCGACTGGGACGCGGTCGTGGCGGCGAAGCCGGGCGCGGTGCTTTCCCTCGTGCTCGACCTGGAGCGCGGTTTCGTGGATGCGGACGCCGGCGTGCTCGCGCTGGCACCGGCCGACCTGCTGGGCAGCCGAGCGCGGAAATCGGCCGTGGAGCGCGTCGAGGCGGAAATCTTTGGCGAGGAGGAGTTCCATGTCGGCGATGCGATCATCCACCTCGATCACGGGGTGGGTCTCCTGCAGGGGATCGAGACGATCTCGGTCGGGGGTGAGGAGGCGACGGACACGATCCGGCTCGCCTATGCAGACGGCGCCAAGCTGATGGTGCCAATCGCCGATATCGACCTCATGTGGCGTTACGGCTCGGCCGAGCATGTCAGCCTTGACCGGCTCGGGAGCGGCTCCTGGCCGAAGCGACGGGCCAAGGTGGAGCTTGAAATCACCAAGGCGGCGGAAGATCTTGCCCGGATCTCGGCTGAGCGGCAGGCAATCAAGGCTCCTGTGATCACGCCTCCACGCCGCAGTTATGAGGGTTTCGTCGCCGATTTCCCCTTCAGCGACACCGCCGACCAGAGTGAGGCTGTCGCCCACATTCTGAACGACCTTGGTTCCGGCCATGTCATGGACCGGCTGGTCTGCGGGGATGTCGGATTCGGCAAGACTGAAGTGGCACTGCGGGCAGCGGCTGCCGTTGCGCTCGCGGGTAAGCAGGTAGCGATCGTCGCCCCGACGACCGTCCTTGTGCGCCAGCACCTTCAGACCTTTCAGCGTCGCTTTGCCGAATTCGGGATTGAGGTCGCGCATCTGTCGCGGCTGGTGAAAGCTGCAGAAGCGAATGAGGTGAAGGCCGGCCTGAAGGACGGCGGCGTGCGGCTTGTGGTTGGCACGCACGCTCTTGCGGGCAAGGGCGTCGAGTTCCAGGACCTCGGGCTTCTCGTCATCGACGAGAAGCAGCGCTTCGGGGCAGCGCAAAAGGAACAGCTGCGAGCGCTTGGCGAGAAGGCGCACGTGCTGACCCTGACGGCGACGCCCATACCGAGAACGCTGCAATCGGCGCTGGTCGGCCTGCAGGAGGTCAGCGTCTTGGCGACGCCACCGGCCGAGAGGCAGCCCGTCAGGACGTTCGTCGCGCCCTTCGACGGCACGACGGTGAGAACCGCCCTGCTCCGTGAACGCCGGCGCGGCGGCCAGAGCTTTGTCGTCTGTCCCCGGATCGAAGACATCCAGCCCATGATGGCCCAACTCAGGGAGTTGGCGCCCGAGCTCGAGATCCTTGTCGCCCATGGGAAGCTTCCGGCGGAAGAACTCGACGAGAAGATCATCCGCTTCGCTGACGGGGAGGGAGACGTGCTCCTCGCGACCAACATCATCGAGAGCGGGCTCGACGTGCCTCGCGCAAACACGATCCTGGTCTGGCGCGCAAACCTGTTCAGGCTCGCGCAACTGCACCAGCTTCGCGGCCGCGTGGGGCGAGGACGTCCGCGGGGGACCGCTTATCTGCTGACCGACCCTGCGGAGGAGACCTCCGAGGAGACTCGAAAGAGGCTCGGCACTCTGGAGCGTCTCGACCGGCTGGGAGCCGGCTTCGCCATCAGCGCGGAGGACCTCGAACAACGCGGTGCCGGCGATCTCCTGGGCGACACGCAGGCAGGGCACGTGAAGCTCATCGGGGCCGGGCTGTACCGCCGGCTCCTTGAGCGGGCCCTTTTCGCGGCCCGCGGCCAGACCACTCCCGAGGAGTGGGTGCCGGAGCTCAATATCGGCATGTCTGCCTGCATCCCGCCGGACTACGTGCCCGAGCCGGAAGTTCGGCTGAACCTCTACGCCAGGATCGCCCGCAGCCTCGACGCCGCTGGCGAGGCCCGGATCTCCGAGGAGATCGAAGATCGGTTCGGGCCGCCTCCGGACCAGGTCACGGCCCTTCTGGGGTTCAACCGGCTGAAGCGACTCTGTCGCGAAACGGGCGTGGCCCGGATTGATGCGGGACCGCAGGCGATCGCGCTCACGCTCAAGGACCGGGGCGAGGACGACCCTGCGATCAAGCGGCTCCTGGCGGAAGACGAGGCTCTCTCCTGGCGCAACGGTAGGCTCGTCTCGGCGACGCCGACCGTTGAGATGGAGGTGCGCCTAGTAGCGGTGGTGGACCTGCTCCTTCGTCTGCGCGCAGACGGCACGCGGGCGAATTGGCAGGACAAGCCGGACGTGGTGGCTTAAGGCGACCCAGCCCGTCCCTTTTGCCAGTACGCACCATGCTCCGCACGATCCTCGTCCCCGCACTCGCGATCTCGGTTCTGGCGGGCTGCTCCGTCGACGCCTTCACCTACACGATGAACCGGTACGGCGAGGTGAAGGGCCTCCGGGTCCGACTCGGTTGCAACGACGCCTACGAGGTCTTCGACCGGAAGGAGACAAACAGCCTCGTGGTTGTCACCAATGCGGTCAACGAGGCGCTGATGAACTCCTGCAGCGGCCTCGCCGGCCTTCCGCGCGCCGAGCGGATGCGACGCGTGGCCGGCTTCTATCTCGAGGAATCCGCCGGCCGCCCGGAATGCCGGGTGACCGGCGAGAACCCGATCACCGAGTTCCACACCGAGTTCAGCTATCGCTGCCAGGGACCCCGGACGCCCCGAGAGGAAGTTCGTCGGCGCCCCTGAGGTCGGGTCAGCACCGGTCGCAGAGAGAGCGGGTCGCCCGCCGCATCCGCTCGTCCCAGCGCTTGTGCGGCGCCTCCTCGAGCCGCCACCGCGCTTCCGTGCTTTCGGCTTCCGCCGCCGGCGCGGCCTGGCTGGTCGCGGCGCGCGGCTTGGCGCGGCTCTGCCCGCGGCCGGGTCTTGCGCCAGGACAGGCTGACCGGCCAGGCAAGCCCGAGCAGGGCGGCCAGGATCCAGTTCCGGCGCATACGTCCACTCCTGCGAGCAGGCCGCCCGTTCACCTATGATCGCGATGGCTGGTTGACCTGTCGTTTGCCTTCCGCCAAGCGATCGTGCCTCCTTAGACCAATGTGAACGCCTTGCCGCAGAACGACTTCTTCGCTCGACTCGACAGCACGGCGCAATCTGTCGAGACCCTGCTCGACCGCCTGCTCTCGCCCGAGCCCCTCGCCGGCGAGATCGGACGTCCGCATCGGCTTCTCGATGCGATGCGCTACGCCATGCTGGGCGGCGGCAAGCGCCTGCGGCCGCATCTCGTCGTTGAGACGGCGCGCCTGTTCGGCAGCGTTGGCGAGGGTGCCTTGCGGGCCGGTGCCGCGGTCGAGTGCATTCACGGATACAGCCTGGTGCACGACGATCTTCCGGCGATGGACGATGACGCGCTCCGGCGCGGCAAGCCCACTGTCCACAAGGCCTATGATGACGCGACCGCAATCCTCGCCGGTGACGCACTCCTGACCTTCGCATTTGACATCCTGGCGGATGTCGCGACCGATCCGGATCCGGCGATCCGGGTCGGGCTGACACTTGCGCTGGCGCGATCTTCAGGCCTCGGCGGAATGGTTGGCGGCCAGATGCTCGATCTCGAGGCGGAGGGTCGCTTCACGCCCGAAGGCAAGCCGATCCCGGGAGACGAGACCTCAACCCTGCGGCTTCAGGCGATGAAGACGGGCGCAATTCTGGCCTCCTCCGTGCAGATGGGCGCGATCATCGGTCGGGCGAGCGACCCCGAGCAACAGGCACTCACCGTCTATGGCCGCGCTCTGGGGCAGGCTTTCCAGATTGCGGATGATCTTCTCGATGCCGAGGGAGAAGCCGAGACAGTCGGAAAGGCGACCGGGAAGGATGCGGCGAAGGGCAAATCGACGCTGGTCTCTCTCCTCGGCTCAAGCAATGCCCGGGCGCGACTTGCTACGCTCGTCGATGAGGCCGAGGACGCGTTGTCCGTGTTCGGACCGCGCGCGGATGTGCTCAGAGAGACAGCGAGATTTGTCGCAGAAAGGCGCAACTGAACGGGTGCGTGGTATCCTTAACACGGTTTGAGGTTCTCTTTTTCGCGGAAACGGTGCAGGACGTATGGCAACCAACACGATTTCCGAGAGTCCGGCGTTGCCAGCGAAAACCCCTCTCCTCGACACGGTCGGGACACCTGAACTCCTCCGCAAGCTCCCCGAGTCCGACCTTCGTCAGGTCGCCGACGAACTCCGTCAGGAGACGATCGACGCCGTTTCGGTGACCGGTGGTCACCTTGGCGCAGGCCTGGGCGTGGTCGAGCTCACGGTCGCCCTGCACTATGTTTTCGATACCCCGAACGACCGCCTGATCTGGGACGTCGGCCACCAGGCCTACCCGCACAAGATCCTGACCGGACGCCGTGACCGTATCCGGACGCTCCGCATGGGCGGCGGCCTCTCTGGCTTCACCAAGCGCTCGGAGAGCGAGTACGACCCCTTCGGCGCAGCGCATTCCTCCACGTCCATCTCCGCCGGCCTCGGCATGGCTGTCGCCCGCGATTTCGACGGTCGCAACAACAACGTCATCGCGGTGATCGGCGACGGCTCGATGTCGGCCGGAATGGCGTACGAGGCGATGAACAATGCGGGACATCTCAAGTCCCGGCTTATCGTCATCCTCAATGACAACGACATGTCGATCGCGCCGCCGACTGGCGCTATGTCGGCGTATCTGGCCCGGCTCGTGTCCGGCAAGACCTACCGGTCCCTCCGAGAAGTCGGAAAGCACATCGCCGAGCGCCTGCCGAAGTTCATCGCCGACAAGGCCGTGAAGGCGGAGGAATACGCCCGCGGCTTCGTGACCGGCGGGACGATGTTCGAGGAGCTCGGCTTCTACTATGTCGGGCCGATCGACGGCCACAACCTTGACCACCTGCTGCCCGTTCTTAAGAACGTTCGCGATGCGGCAAGCGGACCGATCCTGGTTCACGTCGTGACGCAGAAGGGCAAGGGCTACGCCCCGGCTGAGGCCGCTGCCGACAAGTATCACGGCGTCGTGCCGTTCGATGTGATCACGGGCACGCAGGCCAAGGCGAAAGCCAATGCGCCAGCCTACACCAAGGTCTTCGCCGAGAGCCTGATCAGGGAGGCACGGGAGGACGACAAGATCGTCGCGATTTCGGCCGCCATGCCGACGGGCACCGGCTTGGATATGTTCGGCAAGGAATTCCCGGAGCGGACCTTCGACACCGGCATCGCCGAACAACACGCGGTCACCTTCGCGGCCGGGCTGGCGACGGAGGGCTACAAACCCTTCTGCGCCATCTATTCGACCTTTCTGCAGCGCGGCTACGACCAGGTCGTCCACGACGTGGCATTGCAGAACCTGCCGGTGCGCTTCGCCCTCGACCGTGCCGGGCTTGTTGGCGCGGACGGCGCTACCCACGCGGGCTCGTTCGACATCGCGTATCTCGGCTGCCTGCCGAACATGGTCATCATGGCGGCCGCGGATGAGGCGGAGCTGGTCCACATGGTCGCGACCGCGACCGCGTACAACCAAGGGCCGATCGCCTTCCGCTTCCCCCGCGGAGAGGGCGTCGGCATCGAGATGCCCGAGCGCGGCATCCCGCTCGAAATCGGGCGCGGTCACATCGTTCAAGAGGGGTCGCGGGTCGCTCTCCTCTCGCTCGGCACTCGCCTCGGCGAAGCGCTCAAGGCTGCCGAGGAGTTGGAGGCGCGCGGCTTGTCGACCACGGTTGCCGATGCTCGCTTCGCTAAGCCGCTCGACGAGGAGATGATCCTTCGGCTCGCGCGGGACCACGAGGTGCTGATCACGGTCGAGGAGGGCTCGATAGGCGGTTTCGGCTCGTTCGTGCAGCAGTTGCTGACGGATCGCGGCATGCTCGACAATGGTGGGCTTAAGCTGCGCTCCATGGTCATGCCGGACGTCTACCTCGACCACGACAAGCCGGACCGCATGTACGCGCAGGCCGGCCTCGACGCCCAGGCGATCGTGCGGCGAGTCTTCGATGTTCTCGGTCGAAATGCCGGCGTTCTCAAGGTTCGCGCCTAAGTCCAGTCGCGCTTGGGGATGGTACCATGGCCGAGATGGCCGGAGAGCGTGATCGCGTCCTGGTGACGGGGGCCTCGGGCTTCCTCGGCTCCGCAATCGCGAACGTCTTTCGCGATGCTGGCTTCGCGGTGCGCGTCATGGTGCGCGCGACCTCGCCGCGTACGAACCTCTCGACTGCGGACGAGGTGGTCACGGGCGACCTGACGCAGCCTGAAACGCTTCGCCCTGCCCTTAGGGGCGTTCGGCATCTCGTCCATGCCGCCGCAGATTACCGGCTCTGGGCGAAGCGGCCGCAAGACCTGATCGATGCGAATGTCGATGGGACCCGCAACATCATGCGGGCGGCCTTGCAGGAGGGCTTGGAGCGGGTCGTCTACACATCGAGCGTCGCGACGATCACGCCGGGTCACGATGAAACGCGTCCGCTGACGCCAGAGACGGCTATCGGCATCTACAAGCGATCGAAAGTCCTGGCCGAGCGCGCCGTCGAGGAGATGGTCGAGCGGGACAATCTGCCGGCCGTCATCGTCAATCCTTCGACGCCGATCGGGCCTCGGGACGTGAGGCCGACGCCAACCGGGCGCGTGATCGTGGAGGCGGCCTCGGGCAAGATGCCGGGCTTCGTCGACACGGGGCTGAACCTTGCGCATGTCGATGACGTGGCGATGGGGCATCTCCTCGCCTTACGGCGCGGCCGCATCGGGGAGCGTTACATCCTGGGAGGTGAAAACGTCTTGCTGTCGCGCATGCTGGCCGATATCGCCGAGCTCGTAGGTCGGCGGCCGCCAAGCTTGCGGATACCGCGGCTCGCGGTCTGGCCGCTTGCGATCGGTGCGGAGGCAGTGGCCCAGATCACGGGACGCGAGCCCTTCGTGAGCCGCGACGCACTGAGGATGGCGGCGTACAAGATGTTCTTCGACGACTCCAAGGCCCGCCGGGAGCTTGGCTACACCTCGCGTCCCTACCGCGAGGGTCTGTCCGACGCGATCAGTTGGTTCCGTCAGGCGGGATACGTGCGGTGAAGACCGCGACCGAAGCCAAGTCGGGCAAGGGGCACAAGGACGAGAACTTCCCGGTTGCATCCCGCCTGATCAGCCCCCGCCATAGGGGGCCAATTCTCGCCTTCTACCGCTTCGTGCGTGCAGCGGACGATATTGCCGACCATCCCACGCTGTCGCCGGACGAGAAGCTGCGCATGCTCGATGCGCTCGAGGCGGCCCTGACCCGGACGGGTTCGACCGACCCGGAAGCCGAGCCACTGCGGCATGTATTGACTGAGCGCAGTCTCTCGCCCCGTCATGCGCAGGACCTGCTCGACGCCTTTCGGCTCGACGCCCGCAAGACTCGCTACGCAGACTGGCGCGAGTTGATGGATTATTGTGCGCTTTCGGCCATGCCGGTTGGCCGCTTCGTGCTCGACGTGCATGGCGAGGACCGGAGCACCTGGGCGGCGTCTGACTCGCTCTGCGCCGCCCTCCAGGTGATCAATCACGTGCAGGACTGTTCCAAGGATTACCGCTCGATCGACCGCGTCTACCTCCCGGCCGACACCATGACGCGACACGGTGCCCGGATCGAGGAGCTCGCCGCCCCGAAGGCATCCCCTGCCCTGCTGGCAGTGATCCGGGAGCTGAATGACGATTGCGCCGACCTCTTGAGCAAGAGTGCGATCTTCCCGACGATCATCGCGGACCGGCGGCTCGCACTTGAAGTCGCCGTCATCCAAAGCCTTGCCGAATCCCTGGTCCGAAAGCTTCGGACACGTGATCCGGTCAGCGAGCGCGTGCATGCAACGAAGCTGGAGGCTCTGACCGCAGCCGGCTCGGGAGTCCTGAATACGCTCATCAGGCGTGCGGGACGTCGCGGCACCCGGACCCAGGCCAGGCTCTCTCCATGACGGCCGCGAGCCCTGCATCCGAGAGCGCCCCCGCGTTGCCCGCGTCCGGCAGCTCCTTCTATCTCGGCATGCGCATCCTGCCGAAGGCGGAGCGACAGGCGATGTACGCCATCTACGGCTTCTGCCGGGAGGTGGACGACATCGCGGATGCGCCCGGGCCGCGGGACGGCCGTATCGAGGCCCTGAACGGGTGGCGCGGCGACATCGATGCGCTCTACCGGGGCGACGTCCGGCACAACACCGCAGCCCTCGCGCCCCACGTTCAGCCTTTTCGGCTACAAAGGCAGAGCTTTCACGACGTTATCGACGGCATGGAAATGGACGTCGTGGAGACGATCCGCGCTCCTGGCTGGGAGGAGCTCGACCTTTACTGCGACCGCGTGGCGAGCGCCGTCGGACGTCTCTCGGCGCGGGTCTTTGGGCTTGAGAATGATGATGCAGACCTCCTCGCCTTCCACCTCGGGCGTGCCCTGCAACTCACCAACATCCTGCGCGACATCGATGAGGATGCCGAAATTGGCCGCCTCTACCTGCCGCGCGAGGCTCTGGAGCGGGCCGGGATCACGGCGCACGACCCCGCTGCCGTGCTTGCCCATCCCCGGCTGGGCGAAGCGTGCCTTGAGGTCGCCGGGCGCGCTCGGATGCACTACGCCGAGGCCGGCAAGGTGATGTCCCGGCAGCCGCGCCGACTCGTGCGCGCACCCCGCATGATGGAGGCAGCCTACGGCTCGGTTCTGGAGCGCACCCTGAAGCGAGGCTTCGCTGCGCCCCGCAAGCGCGTCAGCACGGGCAAGATGCGGCTCATCGGAGCTCTGATCCGGTACGGGTTCGCGTGACCGCTGGCATCGTCCACGTCGTCGGCGCTGGTCTCGCCGGCCTGAGCACGGCCGTCCGTCTTACCGAATCGGGACGGCGGGTGATGCTGCACGAGGCCGCCAAACAGGCGGGCGGCCGTTGCCGCTCCTACTTCGATGCGACGCTCGGGCTCGAGATCGACAACGGCAACCATCTCCTGCTCTCCGGAAACCGCTCGGCCCTGTCCTACGTCGAGCTGACCGGGGGTAGCGCAGCCCTTACTGCGGCTCGCGAAGCCGCCTTCGACTTCGCCGACGTGAAGAGCGGGGAGCGCTGGCAGCTTAGGCCCAATGCCGGACGCCTGCCCTGGTGGATTTGTGTCGCCGCTCGCCGTGTACCGGGCACTCGAGCAATCGATTATCTGGCGCCTATCCGCCTTCTTGGAGCCAAGCCCGGGGCGCGCATCGGCGACGTGATGGCCTGCTCGGGTCCGCTTTACGATCGCCTCTGGAAACCGGTGCTGCTGTCCGCTCTCAATACGGAGGTCCCCGAAGCGTCCGCGCGCCTTGCCGGAACGATCATCCGCGAGACATTGGGCGCGGGGGGCGAAGCGTGCCGGCCGGTCGTGGCCACAGGCGGGCTCTCGGCGGCGTTCGTCGATCCCGCGCTCGCCTGGCTTCGGCAGCACGGCGCCGAGATGCGCTTCGGCGAGCGCTTGCGCGCGATCGAAATTGCGGACGGGGCGGTGGAGCGGCTCGTTTTCGCGAGCGGAGACGTCACCCTCGGATCTGAGGACCAGGTCGTGCTTGCCCTCCCGCCCTGGGTCGCGGCGGACCTCCTGCCGGGCATCCAGGGTCCCGACGAGTACCGCGGGATCCTGAACGCTCACTTCCGCATCGAGCCGCCTGCTGGGCAGCCGCTCCTGCTTGGCATGGTCGGCACTATCTCGGAGTGGCTGTTCGCCTATCCGGACCGTCTATCCGTGACCGTCAGCGCCGGAGATCGCCTGTTCGATACCGAGCGCGAGACCCTTGCTCGAACGATCTGGCGTGAGGTCGCCCAAGTGACCGGCCTGTCTGACGAGCTTCCAGCCTGGCAGATCGTGAAGGAGAAACGAGCGACCTTCGCGGCCACCCCCGCACAGGATGCCAGGCGTCCCGGCACCTCCGGCGCTTACCCTAACGTCGTTCTTGCCGGAGACTGGACCCAGACGGGGTTGCCCGCCACGATCGAAGGCGCAATACGCTCAGGAGAGAACGCTGCGCGAGTGTTGCACCGCGGCGATATCGGCGTTTTGCGTTCTGTGTCAAAGGCGTAGGCGTGAACTTCATCTCACCGCTCCGGGACGGAGCCTTCCTTAATTCTGTGCCGGCGGACCTCGATGAGCGCATCGAGGCCGCAACCGACGCGCTCCTGCGAGCGCGCCGGAGCGACGGCCATTGGTGCTTCGAACTGGAAGCCGACGCGACCATCCCGTCGGAATACGTCCTGCTGCGACAGTTCCTTGGCGAGCCGGACGACCTCGAGCTCGAGGCGAAGATAGGGCGCTACCTGCGGCGCACCCAGGCCGACCACGGCGGCTGGCCCCTCTTTCATGGTGGCGGCTTCGACATCAGCGCGACCGTAAAGGCGTATTTCGCGCTGAAGATGATCGGTGACGACATCCACGCGCCGCACATGGTTCTCGCGCGCGAAGGCATTCTCGCGCGGGGCGGCGCGGCTGCCGCGAACGTCTTCACCCGCTTCCAGCTCGCCCTCTACGGCGAGGTCAGCTGGGACCAGGTCCCAACCATGCCGGTCGAGCTCATGCTCGCGCCGAAGTGGTTCCCGGTGCACCTCTCGAAAATGTCCTACTGGGCGCGGACGGTGATCGTGCCGCTCCTTGTGCTCCAGGTGTTGAAGCGCAAAGCGCGCAATCCGCGCGGCATACGCATCCCGGAGCTCTTCGCCTCCCCCGGTTCAGCCCCGGCGCCGAAGAAGCCAGGTCATGCGCACCCCGCCTGGGCAACGTTCTTCAACGGCCTGGACGTGGTCCTCAAGAAGGTCGAGCCATTCTGGCCAGCGCGGCTGCGGGGCAGAGCTATCGCGCGCGCCGTTGCCTTCACGACGGAGCGACTGAACGGCGAGGACGGGCTCGGCGCGATCTACCCGGCGATAGCGAACTCCGTGATGATGTTCGACGCTCTCGGCTACCCAGAGAGCCATCCCGATCGCGCCATTGCGCGGCAAGCCATCGAAAACCTTCTCGTCGTGAAGGACGACGAGGCCTATTGCCAGCCTTGCGTATCGCCCATTTGGGACACCGCACTGGCGAGCCATGCGCTGCTCGAGACTGGAGACCCGCGCGCCGAGGCAGCTGCGCTCGAGGCTTCGAATTGGCTGCGAACTCGCCAGATCCTTGACGTGGTCGGCGACTGGGCGGAGCGTCGCCCTGGTCTGCGTCCCGGCGGGTGGGCCTTCCAGTACGGCAACGACCACTACCCCGACACTGACGACACTGCGGTCGTCGTGATGGCGATGGATCGGCTGCGGGCCAAGTACTCCGCCGTCGACACAAACAGTGGGGCGATCGATCGCGCGCGCGAATGGATCGAGGGCATGCAGAGTCGCAATGGCGGCTGGGGCGCCTTCGACATCGACAACAGCTATCACTACCTCAACAACATCCCGTTCGCGGATCACGGCGCCTTGCTCGATCCGCCGACGGTCGACGTGTCCGCGCGCTGCATCGGGATGCTCGCCCAGCTTGGCGAGCCGAGGGACAGCCAGCGCATGCAGGCAGCGGTGTCCTACCTGACGCGGGATCAGGAGGCGGATGGCAGTTGGTTCGGCCGTTGGGGCGTGAACTACATCTACGGCACATGGTCCGCTCTGTGCGCACTCAATGCGGCGGGCATCGACCCGTCCTCGCCCACGGTTCGCCGCGCAACCGATTGGCTGCTTTCCATCCAGAACCGCGACGGCGGATGGGGCGAGGATTGCGACAGCTACGAGCTCGACTACCGGGGTTACGAGCCCGCCGAATCGCGCGCATCCCAGACCGCCTGGGCATTGCTCGGCCTGATGGCGGCTGGTGAATCGGACAATCCGGCTGTCGCTCGCGGCATCGCGTATCTCGGCGCAACCCAGCAGGACGACGGCCTGTGGCCAGAGGAGGACTACACCGGAGGTGGTTTCCCGCGGGTGTTCTATCTTCGATATCACGGCTACGCGAAGTACTTCCCGCTCTGGGCAATGGCACGGTACCGCAACCTTCAGCGCTCGAATACGCGCGAGGTCGCCTGGGGGCTCTGAGCCTCCCGGCGTTGTTCAGCCGTGCTGCCATTGCGACATGACCGGCTTTGCGCCGTCACACCGATGAACCAGCAGCACGTCCTATCCGTCAGCGGCCTGAACAAGGAAGCGCAGATCGCAAGCCGCGCGGGCATCCTGGCGCTCGCGGGTGGAGGTAGCAGGGCGGCGCTGGAGAAGCGGCTGGCCGAAATAGACCCTGGTCGGGTCTCGGCGGTGGTCAGTTTTGGGATCGCTGGCGCGCTGGACCCGTCTTTGAAGGTAGGGGACGTAATCCTCGCAGACCTGATCCTCGACGGATCAAGGCGAAACATATGCTCCACCGCGTTGCGTGATGCATGGGCGCGGCACCTCCGAGCCGAAGGCACGATCTACCGCGAGATGTCGATCGTCGGATCCGACGTGCCCCTTCTCGCTCCAGGCGACAAGGCGGCGCTGCGCACCCGTTCGGGAGCCGCTGCAGTCGACATGGAATCGCACATCTCGGCGGCCTACGCCGCCCAGCATCGGCTGCCGTTCGGCGCCATCCGGATCATCTCCGATACGGCAGACCATGTCCTACCGCCGGCCGCAGGAGCGGCCATGCGCCCCGACGGCTCGGTCGACGTTCTCGGTGTCTTGAGATCCCTTGCGCGGGATCCTGCTCAGATCCCGGCATTGATCGCGACCGCTCGTGATGCGGCGGTCGCGTTCAGGATTTTACGCCGCGTTTGCGGCCTTCTGGATCCGAGAAGCGGCCTTTTCGGCCTGGATCTCTGACAGCTTCTTCTGCACGTTGCGCGAAAACACGTACTCGGCCGGGCGTTGCTTATCGAGCGCGATGTCTGGCGCAAGCGGCCCCTCGGTATTGATGCCGAACAGGGCGACCTTCGCGGCGACCCAGGGCCGGCGCACCGTGTCCATGACGGCAGAAGCCTCGAAGCCGGAATGGACCATGCAGTCGGCGCACTTCTCGTAATTGCCGACTCCGTAATTGTCCCAGTTCGTGTCGTCCATGAGCTCCTTGAAGCTGGACGCGTAGCCCTCGCCCAGCAGATAACAGGGCTTCTGCCAGCCGAAGACCGTCCGGGTCGGGTTGCCCCAAGGGGTGCACTTGTAGGTCTGGTTGCCAGCCAGGAAGTCGAGGAACATCCCGGACTGATTGAAGGCCCACTTCTTGCCGCGGTTGCCACGCCGGAAGATGCCGCGGAAGATTTCCTTCGTCTTCGCGCGGTTCAGGAAGTGCTTCTGATCCGGGGCGCGCTCGTAAGCGTAGCCCGGCGACACCGTGATGCCGTCGACGCCAAGCTCAGTCACCGTGTCGAAGAACTTCGCGACGCGCTCGGCGTCGGCATCGTTGAAGAAGGTGCAGTTGATCGTGACGCGAAAGCCCTTCTCCTTGGCGAGCTTCAGGGCGTCGACCGCCTTCTCGTACACGCCGGCCTTGCAGACCGACTTGTCGTGCATCTCCTTGTCGCCATCGAGATGGATTGACCAAGTGAAATAGGGAGACGGCTTGTAGTCGTCGATCTTCTTCTCGAGCAGCAGGGCGTTCGTGCAGACGATCGCGTATTTCTTTCGGGCAATGATGCCCTGCACGATCTTTGGCAGATCCTTGTGGATCAGCGGCTCGCCGCCCGCCATGACGACGACGGGAGCGCCGCATTCGTCGACCGCGCCAAGCGCGTCCTCGACCGAGATGCGCTTGTTCAGGATCTCGTCCGGATAATCGATCTTGCCGCAGCCGGAGCAAGCGAGATTGCAGCGGAACAAAGGCTCGAGCATCAGCACCAGCGGATAGCGCTTGGCGCCTTTCAGATGCTGCTTGACGATGTAGCTGCCAACATCGACGACCTGGCGAACGGGTATTCCCACGGAGCTTCTCTCGCTTCTCTCTTACGCGCTCATCGCCGCCGGCTCGGCGACGTCCGGTATCCGGAGCACTTGGGGGAGGTTGAAGGTGATGTTTTCCTCGGTCCCGTCTAGCACGGACACCTCAAGGGGACCGAGGCGACGGAGTGCCTCGATGACGCTGTCCACGAGGACCTCCGGTGCCGAAGCACCAGCCGTCAGGCCGACCCGCTCAGCGCCTTCAAGCCAGGCCGGATCGACCTCGCTGCCGTCCGCCACGAGATAAGACGGGACTCCCGCTTCCTCGCCGACGTCGCGCAATCGGTTCGAGTTGGACGAGTTGCGCGCTCCGACCACGAGGAGCACATCGACGATGCGGATGAGATCGCGCACCGCCGCCTGCCTGTTCTGGGTGGCGTAGCAGATGTCTTTCGTATCCGGCCCGATCACGTCCGAGAAGCGCTTCGTGAGCGCCTCGATGATGTGACGCGTGTCGTCGACGGAGAGAGTCGTCTGGGTGATGTAGGCGATTGGTGTATCGAGCGCGAGCGGGAGGGTCTGCACCTCTGCAGCAGTTTGCACGAGGTGAACGGCCGCATCGATCTGGCCCAAGGTACCAACCACCTCAGGGTGGCCTGCGTGGCCGACGAGCACCAGCGTACGCCCTTGAGCGACGTAGCGG
>CAXUKK010000012.1:16331-17144 GCA_964251455.1 uncultured Enterovirga sp. | reverse complement strand
GACGAAGTCGGTGCGGAACTTGTCATAGCCGCCGAGATCCGAGTCCACCGCCGTCTGCAGCTTGCCCGGCAGGCTCCTGCCGCCGCCACCCTTCTTCATCCAGTTCCAGAAGTGGAGATGGTTGTAGTGCTGGCCGGCATTGTTGAAGAGCGGCTGGTTCTTCCCAAAGCTTCCTTTAACAACCTCTTCGACGCTCTTCCCTTCGAGCTCGGAGGCCTTCAGGAGGTTGTTCCCGGTGTCGACATAGGCCTTGTGGTGCTTGTCGTGGTGGAACTCGAGGGTCTCCTTGGACATGTACGGCTGGAGCGCGTCATACGCGTAGGGCAGATCGGGCAAGCTGAACGTCATCACGGACCTCCTCGGGTCCGATGGGTTCGCCGGACCTTCGCGAGGGCATCTATGACCGGATACAGCGCGCGGCAACGCCGAAAAGCCAAACCCGACCGGGAAGTCGGCGCTTCCAGGCGAGGCGACGCGCCCTTTTCCGTCGGCGAGGCGGGCGTCAGATGAGCGTTTTCCTGTTCCTGCTCGGCCTCGCCATGATGGTGACGGGGCTGGCGGCGATCTATTCGGGATCGCTGTTCGTCGGCATCGAGCGCGGCTGGACGATGGTCGTCGCCGGGTCGATCGGCTTTTCCGCGGGCGCCATCCTGCTCGGCATCGGGGCCGTGCTCCGGCGGTTGAAGCGCATCGAGAAGGCGACGAAGCGGCTGGCTGGAAGCCTTTTCGATGCGGTTCAGGCAACCCCGGGCGCCATACCTCCCGAGGTTCCGGTCGCGCCCCAGCCGAGCGTCGCCCCGCTTCCCGCCTTGC
>CAXUKK010000012.1:14436-16321 GCA_964251455.1 uncultured Enterovirga sp. | reverse complement strand
CCGCCTTGCCTGCCGCGTTGGCCGGCTTCAAGGACGTCATCGGTCGCGTCCCCGAGAATGCGCAATCGGATGAGAAGGCGTCGAGGAGCCCAGACAATCTGCCGCCGGACGCGATCGTTGGCACCTACCAGGCCGGAGGCTGCTCATACGTCATGTTCGCGGACGGCTCGATCCGGGCGCAGACGCCCTCCGGAGAGCATCGCTTCGGCTCGATGGACGAGTTCAAGGCCTTCATGCTGACCAGCTCGATCCGGCCCCGGCCGACGGAGCCGCCGGCCAAGGTCGAACCGTCAAAGCCTCAGGCGGAGGCCGTTTCGTCCGAAAGCCCCACCGCCTTGAGCGCGAAGGCGTAGATGAGCCCGACCTCGTCCAGCCGGTCGAACCGGCCGGACGCGCCGCCGTGTCCCGCATCCATGTTGATGCGAAGGAAGATCGGGCCGCCGCCGGTCATCGTCGCGCGCAGCCTCGCGACCCACTTCGCAGGCTCCCAGTAGGTCACGCGGGGATCCGTGAGCCCGCCGAGCGCCAGGATCGCCGGGTACGGCTGCGCCGCGACGTTGTCGTAGGGCGAGTAGGACAGGATCGTGCGGAAGGCCGCTTCGTCCTTCCCCGGATTGCCCCATTCGGGCCATTCCGGCGGCGTCAGAGGCAGGTCGCCGTCGAGCATCGTGTTCAGCACGTCGACGAAGGGCACCTCGGCGACGATCCCGGCGAAGAGGTCGCCCGCCATGTTGGCGACCGCGCCCATCAGCATGCCGCCGGCCGACCCGCCGAGCGCGACGATGCGCTTGCGGCCCGTATAGCCGGCCGCGACCAGAGCCTCGCCGCAGGCCACGAAGTCCTTAAACGTGTTCGTCTTCTTCTCGCGCTTGCCGTCGAGATACCAGTGCCAGCCCTTCTCGGTCCCGCCCCGGATATGCGCGATGGCGTAGACGAAGCCGCGATCGACGAGGGACAGGAGGTTCGTCCGGAACGAGGCCGACATCGACGAGCCGTATGAGCCGTAGCCGTAGAGCAGGCACGGCGCGGTGCCGTCGAGCGTCAGGTCGCGGCGGTGGACGAGCGAGATCGGCACGCTCTCGCCATCGGGTGCCGTGCCGAAGATCCGGCGCGTGACGTAGTGCTCGGTGTCGAAGCCGCTCGGGATCTCCTGGCGCTTGCGCAGCCGCCGCTCGCCCGTGCGCAGGTTGTAGTCGTAGGTCTCCGACGGCGTCGTCATGGACGAATAGCCGAACCGGATCGTCTCCGTGTCGAACTCGTAGCCGGCGTCGAAGCCGAGCGAATACGCCTCTTCCGGGAACGAGATCGGACGCTCCACGCCGGTCCACATCTCCCGGATCACGAGACGCGGATTGGCGTCCTCGCGCTCCAGCCGGACGAGGTGGCGCGCCAGCGCGACCTGGTAGAGCACCATGATGCCCTGGCGGTGCGGGACGAGGTCGATCCAGTTCTCGCGGGCCGGGTTCGCCAGCGGCGCGATGACGAGCTTGAAATCCTCGGCGCCGTCGGCGTTCGTGCGGATAATCAGGTCGTGGCCGTGGTGCTCGACGTCGTAGATCACGAGCTCCGACCGGGCCGCGACGAGCCGGCGCTCGGCCGTCGGGTTCGCCCGGTCGAGCAGCCATACTTCCGAGCTCTCGTGGTCGCTGACGCTGACCAGCACGAACGCGCCGGAGGTGGTCGTGTCGATGTCGATGAACCAGCCGGCCTCCGTCTCTTCGTAGATCACCTCGTCGTCGGCTTGCGCGTGGCCGAGCCGGTGCCGCTGGAACGGATGGTCGGCGCCATCTCCTGGACCTACATCCCGGGCGAACTGCGCCGTCAGGTGGCGGGAAGGATGCCGCTTCTGGCGACGGCAGTGCATTTCCGCTGCTCGGCGCACGAG
>CAXUKK010000012.1:0-14426 GCA_964251455.1 uncultured Enterovirga sp. | reverse complement strand
CGGACGCGGGCCGGGCGGTGGTTCTCGTCGACCTCGACGTAATAGAAGGTCGCCGAATCGCTGCACCAGACGACTTCGCCGGAGGTCCGCCTGACGTCGTCCGCCAGTTCCTTGCCGGTCGCGAGATCGCGGACCCGGATGGTGTAGAGCTCAGACCCGGCGACGTCGGCGCTCCAGGCGAGCAGCGCGTGATCGGGCGAATGGACCGCATCCTGCAGGTCGAAATAGGCCAGCCCTTCGCCCTGCTTGTCGCCGTCGAGCAGGATCGCGGCCTCGCCGCCCTCGCGCGGCTCGCGGCAGATGAGGGGATGCTGCCCGCCTTCGCGGTAGCGGGTGAAGTAGGCGAACGGCCCGTCGGGCTTCGGGACGGTGTCGTCGTCCTCCTTGATGCGGCCCCGCATCTCGCGAACGAGCTTCTCCCGCAGCGGGCCGAGATCGGCCAGCATCTCATCCGTGTAGGCGTTCTCGCGCTCGAGATGCGTGCGGATCGCTGTCGGCAGCGCATCGCCGTCCTTGAGGACCTCGCGCCAGTTAACGGCTTTCAGCCATGCGTACTCGTCCTGCACCTCCTGCCCGAAGAGTTCGAACCGGTTTGGGTGCAAAGCGGCAACCGGAGGCGCGATCTCAGGCGAGAGGGAAGTCCAGGGGGCATCGGCCACGGCGAAACTCCAGGGCGCAGGCGAGAAGGCCGCCTGGCCGCTTCATCCCGCAGCGATACGGGCGGCCGGGCCGCTTAGCAACGCGGCTGGACGCAAACCACAGCTTGACATATTAGGACTATATACTTATACTGGCTTTGTCGAACGAGCCATTTGCGCCGATACAATCAGGAACATATCATGAACATACGTGCCGTGTCGAATGCCGCATCGTTGTCCCGTGCTGCGCAGCGGCTGCTGACTGCGCTTGGCGAGCCGGGTGCCAGCGCGATCGCCGATCCGACACGCGACGGCATGCTGATCCTGCGCGGGGCGAGGGGCGGCGTCTCGCTCGGGCGCGGCCACTATCCCGAGAAGGCAGCGGAGGAGCTCGCGTTGCATGACCTCGTTCTTCGCGCGGAGAACGGGCGGGCCATCGTCATCTCGGAGCCCGGGCACCACCATCTCCGTCGCGCTTCCGTGGCCGAAGCTGCCGACGCTTTCCGCGACCAGCATGCCGAGATCGCGCTGGAGGCGATTGCCGGCACGACCGGGCCCGCGAAGGTCACCATCAATGCGGCCGAGAGCCCCCTCGACTGGCTGCGCCGGCGCAAGGACCGGGACGGCAAGCCGCTGATCGACACGGCTTCGTACGAGGCCGGCGAGCGGCTGCGGCGCGACCTGACCTTCGGCGGCATGATGCCCTCGGTCACGGCGCGGTGGGGCGGCGGCATCGGCTCGGGCGGCGGCGCCGTGCGGGACCCGGCAGGCGCGACGGACTCGATGATCGCCGCCCGCCAGCGGGTCCGCAACGCGATGGCGGATGTGGGCCAGGATTTCGCCGATCTGCTGCTCGATCTCTGCGGCTTCCTGAAAGGGCTCGAGACGATCGAGCGGGAGCGACACTGGCCGCCGCGCTCCGCCAAGGTGGTCGTGCGGCGCGCGCTCCGACGCCTCGGCGAGCATTACGGCCTGGAGACCGAGGGGCGGGGACCGGAGCGGTCTCGGGGCCTCAGGACCTGGGTGGCGGAGGAATGTGCGGCTTAGGCCGCACATCTCGCGATCGGAGCGCGGGCGTCCGCCTGACCGCTTAAATCGCGGTTGCCTGACCCCATGTTATGAGAGGACGTAGCCGCAACTGGCGTGAGACGGGGGGTTGTCGGTGGGCATCCGGGCCGAAAAAATCAGGTTGGAACACCGGGTCGTCGGCGCGAAGCACGTCTTCAGTTCTCCCGACGTGCCGGAACTCCACATTTCGCACGCGGACGAGGTTGTCGCCCGGGCCGATATACGGCCGGCGTTGGATGCGTTGGGTCGCATGAAGCAGCGCATCCAGGCCCGCAAGGAACAGGCGAAGCTTCTCGACGTAGCCTGAGGTGCGCTACCGCGCGGCCGACGTGTACACCTTCCTCCAAGGGCTGGGCTGCATCTTCGACGGCGAACGCTACCCGCACGGGACAGTGTGGCTCGCGCCCGGCGAACAGGTGTTCTTCCTTCCAGATCCCGACGTACTGAACGGCGATAGCTGGTTCGACGCGGACGTCCTGAACGACAACCTGAAGGACCGGTGGGTGGGCTTCAGGGTCCCGCTACCGCTCACCACATACCCGTAGGCTGCTGCCGGAGACCGTGCATCGCTGATGCGGCTCAGGCTGCAGCAGCCCGTGCGGCCTCGCCGCGGATGCGGTCCACCATCGAGCGCAGGCCGTTCGAGCGCTTGCTCGTGATGTGCTGCCCGAGGCCGAGCTCCCGGAACATCTGGAGCGCGTCCTTCTCCAGGATCATTCGTGCCGGCTGGCCGGAATAGAGCGACACGAGAAAGGCCACGAGCCCCTTCGTGATGTGAGCGTCGCTGTCGGCGGCGATGGTGACCACCGTGTCGGCCCCGGTGCCGCTGGTCGTCATGTCGAGCCATACCTTGCTTTGGCATCCGGGAACGAGCTTGGCATCCGTATGCGATTCGGACGGCATCGGCGGCAGCATGCGGCCAAGCTCGATCAGGTACTCGAACTGTTCGGTGGGATCCTCGAGCAGTTCGAAGTTGGAGACGATCTCGTCGAAGGACGGAAGCATGGGGCTCAGAAAGTGACGTGGCTTTGGTGATATAGGCGCGGGGACCGGAAGAGGCGAGGCGATGACGGTTCAGAGCAAGCCCGGAGGGGCGCCGCACCCGGTGCCTCACGGCATCCCGTTCAGCGAGGCCGTGCGGGTCTGGGCCCGGATCGCGGCGCTTTCGTTCGGAGGGCCGGCGGGCCAGATCGCCTTGATGCACCGGGTGCTGGTGGATGAGAAGCGCTGGATCGGCGAGCACAGATTTCTGCATGCCCTGAACTTCTGCATGCTCCTTCCAGGTCCGGAGGCGCAGCAACTCGCGACCTATATCGGCTGGCTGCTGCACCGGACGAAGGGCGGCCTCGTCGCTGGCGGCCTGTTCATCCTGCCCGGCCTTCTGGCGATCATGGCACTCAGCCTGATCTACGTGGCCTTGGGCAATGTCCCGGCCGTCACGGCTTTGTTCTTCGGCCTCAAGGCCGCCGTACTCGCGATCGTGCTGCAGGCGGTCTTCCGCATCGGCAGCCGTGCCCTGACGAACAGGGTGATGTTGGCGATCGCTGCGGCCGCGTTTGTGGCCATCTTCGCGTTCCACGTGCCGTTCCCGGCGATCGTCCTTGGGGCAGGCATCGTCGGCTACCTCGGCGGGCGTGCCGGCCACCCCGCCTTTTCGATGGGGGGAGGACACGCTCCGGGGAAGGGCGGCCCCATCTTGGCGGATGTCGATTCGGCGCTCGGGGAGGGGATCCCGCCGCATGCGCGTCCGAGTGCGCGCTGGTCGTTGCGGATCGCGGGGATCTTCCTGGCGCTCTGGCTCGTCCCGGTCGCGCTGCTCCTCACGCTTCTCGGTCCGGATGACGCATTCAGCCAGATCGCCGTGTTCTTCTCCAAGATGGCGGTCGTGACCTTTGGCGGGGCCTATGCGGTGCTGGCCTATGTGGCCCAGGCCGCGGTCGAGACCTATGGCTGGCTCAAGCCGGGCGAGATGCTGGACGGACTCGGGCTCGCCGAGACGACGCCGGGGCCGCTGATCATGGTGACCCAGTTCGTCGGCTTCATGGGGGCATTCCGCTCGCCCGGGCCCCTGAACCCCTATGTGGCAGGTGCGCTCGGCGGTCTCCTCACCACCTGGGTGACGTTCACGCCCTGCTTCCTCTGGATCTTCCTCGGCGCGCCCTATGTCGAGGCGCTCAGGGGGAACCGGCCGCTCTCCGGAGCACTTGCGGCGATCACCGCAGCCGTTGTCGGCGTGATCCTCAATCTCGCCGTGTGGTTCGCGCTGCACACGGTCTTCGCCGAAACCCGCTCGGTCCCCGTCCTTTTCGGGACGATGGACCTCCCGGTCCATTCAAGCCTGAACTGGCCCGCGGCTGTTCTGACGTTTGCGGCGCTTTTCGCCGTGTTCCGCCTGAAAGCCGGGATCCTTCCCCTGCTTGCGGCCTGCGCGGGCGCCGGCCTCGTCTACTTCCTTGCTACCGGCAACCCTGCATAAGCTCAGCGCCTAAGCGGCGGCATGTCCAAGGGCACCGAGGGCGGCGGGATCACGATCCTGCGGACGGTGTCCAGACCAGCGGAAGCAGCCTCGCGCGCCGCTGCCGGTAATGCGGCGACCGCTTCGCGGTGGCCTGCTTCCGTCACCTTCGACAGCGTCGGATTCGGGGCTGCCCCGGTCAAGATGTCGAGGCTCGCGGACAAAGCAGATGGAGGCCAGGCGCGAGTCGCGTGTGAGTCGTTCTTCGAATCGCGCTCCGGTGAAAGCACGCACATCGTTGTTATGATCGCAAGACCGGCGACTGCCCTGAACATTACCCAAGTACCTGCTGAACGAAGTCTAGAATCCTGTGACCAAGTTCAAGAAGTGTGACCTCGTGGGGTCCGCCGATCGTCAGGATTAATGCCTGGTTAAGCCACGGTGGACGGCGGTGCACCGAATCGACTTGGCTTCTGTCCTTAGCTTTCATTTAAGCTGGCCGGCGCATGGTTCCCGTCATGGGAGCCAGGGGGCGCGGCCAGCGCGCAAACGGTTTGGGAAGCATCGAGTCGAGCTCCACGACGGGTCTATCGCTCTGGCGCACGGCGCAGGCATTCGCCGGCGCCGACATGTCGGACCGCGGTCGCCTGCATCACTTCATCGCCACCCGCCTCGTCGCAGGCGTGTTCGGGCTGGCGTGCCTCTCACCCTATATCGCATGGCGAGGCACCTCCTCCGGGCTCGACGCGGTGCTGGCCCTCGGTCTCGTCGCGCCGCTCGGTGCCGCGTATCTTGCCTCCGCGTCACGCAGGCTGGACCTCGGATACGCGGTCTCGGCGGCGGGCACGGCCGCTCTCGTTCTCTGCGTCTTTGCGGGTGGGGGGGCTCTGGCCTGGCCTGCCGCGCTATGGCTTGCGGCGCAGCCCCTCGAGGCCCTGGCCGCCGGCGAGCGCCGCGGCGCGCTGGTTGCGGGTCTCGTCTCCGCCGTTGCGTCCGTGTTGATCGCCAGTGGTGCGGCTGCGGCCCTGTCCCTCTATCCGCAACCCGCGCCCGCCGGCTTCGCCCTCTTCTTCCTCATTGCCGGCACGATGCTGGAGGGAGGCCTGCGGCTTCTGCGGACAGGCGCTGCGGCGCCATCGCCGGCGTCAGCGGAGAGCGGGGAAGAGGATGGTCGCCTGCGTGAGGCCCTCGGCGATCTGGTCACCTTTCACGACCGGCACGGCGAGGTGACGCGGGTCAGCGGCGCTGCCCTGGCGCTCGCCGGGCGCGCGCCGCCGGCTCTCCTCGGAGGTGGGCTGTTTGCGCAGATCCACATCCCCGACCGTCCCGCCTACCTCAAGGCGCTGAGCGACGCGGCTGCCGGGCTCGGGCCCATTGCGGTCGAGATCCGCCTCGCCGTCGCGTCCGAGCGCGTGCCGATGCGGCTCGTCTGGGTCGAGATGCGGGCGCATTCGGTTCCGAACGCCGAGGGTGGCACCTCCGTGGTCGCCGTTACTCGCGACGCCTCCGCGAACCGCCGCCAGGCCGAGGCGACCGAGGCGGCGCGGCTTGAAGCCGTGCAGGCGGCCGAAATGAAGGGGCGCTTCCTTGCGACCGTCAGCCACGAGCTGCGCACGCCGCTGAACGCCATCATCGGCTTCTCGGAGCTGCTCTCCGCCGACCATCCCTATGTGATGGCCGAGGAGCGCCGGAAGGAATACGCCACGATCATCCGGAATTCGGGCCACCATCTGCTCGAGGTCGTGAACACGCTTCTCGACATGTCCAAGATCGAGTCCGGGAACTTCACCGTTTCGCCCGAGCCGTTCAGCCTCGCCGAGCTCACCAAGGGCTGCTGCGACCTGATGGCCCTCAAGGCCGAGGAGAGCCAGGTGCAGCTCGAGCGGAAGATCGCGTCCGATCTTCCGTAACTCGTCGCCGACCGGCGCGCGTGCCGGCAGATCCTGATCAACCTCCTGTCGAATGCCGTGAAGTTCACCCCGGCCGGCGGCCGCGTGACGGTCTCGATCGCGCGCGACGGAGATCGCGTGGTGCTCTCGGTCGCGGATGACGGTGTCGGAATCCGGGAGGCCGATCTGCCCCGGCTCGGCGATCCGTTCTTCCAGACCGGGGATCTGCACCGCAGGCCGCATGAGGGAACCGGGCTCGGCCTCTCCGTCGTGCGCGGCCTCGTCGCCCTGCATCATGGCACGATGGCGATCGATAGCGGCCCCGGGGCCGGAACGGCCGTGACGATCAGCCTGCCGCTTGCCGGCCAGGTCGAGAACCGCCAGATGCGTCCCGTCGAAGTGCAGACGACGGTGCGGATCCCAGCCCGATCGCTCGACAGGAGGAGCGCGTGAGACAGGACCGGATGAGCCCCGCGATGGCGCGGCAGGGCAGGGCGGGCGGCCGCCCGGCGGCCCCGGCGCCCTCGCGCGTCGGACAGGCTCTCGCGCCGGTCCTGCGCTTTGGCAGGAACCGTCCGGGCTTCGTGCTGGCCGTCGCGGCCCTGCTCGGCTCGACGGGCGCCATCGGCTGGAACGCGCTCCATCAGGCGAACCGCCATCCGGCCCCGCTGTTCAAGCCGAAGCCCGCCGTTTCGGCGGAAGCGCCGCGTCGGACCGACATGGTCGCTTCCCAGCCCGTTGCGGCTGCTCCTGTCCCGATCCCCGTGCCAGTGCCGCGTCCGGAGCCGACCACCGTCGGCTCGGTCCCGATTCCGCCGCCGGCCCAGGTGGTCAAGGCGTCGGTGCCGGCCGGCGACCCGATCGGCAACCTCATCCGCGGCGGAGAGCCGAACGCGCGCTCGGCCGAGATCCAGCCCGATCCGCGCGTCACGAGCGTTCAGAAAGCGCTGTCGAAGCTCGGCTACGGCCCGCTCAAGGCCGACGGCGTCCTCGGCGCCACGACCCGCCAGGCGCTCGAGCGCTTCGAACGCGACAAGAACCTGCCCGTCACGGGCGGGCTCGGCACGCGCACGACGCGCCAGCTCGCCTCCGCGTCAGGCACGCAGATCGAATGAAGGGCGGCGCTCCGGCGTGAGCCGCATCCGCTCCGATTTCTGGGTCTCGGCGCATCTGAGGCGTTGCGCGATCGAGGGGGTCGACGCGGTGCTGCGGCGGCGCGGATCGGAAGAGGCCGGCTCGATCTTCATCAGCATCGACCGGCTCGACGGCACGGCGGACCTCCTGGGTCCGGCGCCGCAATCGCTGGTGCCGGACGGCGAAGTGGACCGGCTGTTCTCGCCCGTGATCGCCGCCGGCACGCCCCTCGACATCGAGGAGCGCATGCGGCGCGAGATCAGGTTCGATCCCGACCTGTGGTGGATCTCGATCGACGACCGGCAGGGGCGCTCGCTGGTGGAGCCTGTGTCGTCCGGACCGGCTCCGTAGACGACGACGCCCGGGCGCCCTCCGCTGCCTTGGTGCGGGATGGGCCTGCCTTCGGGGCGCGGGTCTTCCGGGCCGTCGCGCTCGCCCCGAGGATGGACCATGCGCTCGGCCGTGGCGTGGTCCGGCACACTTGGCGCAGCCGGAAGACGATCGGGACGGATGCCGCGATCCGGCGGTCGGCCGTGAGCAGCACGCGGACGCAATCCTCTACGCTCAATCCTACGGCGACGAGCGCCAGCGCGAAAAGCTCCGCCTCCGCAGGCTCGTCGAGCTGCCATGCAGGTGTCGGCGACAGCCCCAGTGCTGTCCCGAGCTCCGCCAGGAGGCCGGGAAGGTCGGCCTTCGTCGCTGCGCGCAGAAGGCGGGTGCGCCGCCAGGCCGACAGGGAGGGAAGGCTTGGTGCTGCGACGGCTGTTGCGCGCTCGAGTTGGTCACGGATGTTGTCACGTGCTGGCTCATCCTCCGCAAAGGCAAAGAGGACGCCGCGCTCGCCTGCCGACAATTCGGACCGGGCAAGCAGCGCCTGCGCCAGTGCACGGTCGCGGGTCGCCCTGCCGACCAAAACCGAGCGAGCCCGGGCATCGAGCAGAACGGCCAGGTTGCCTGCGAGCGCACGGTCGATCTCGGGCTCGGTGAGCATGATCAGCTCCACGATTTCCGCGCCGGTCAGGGTTGCGGAGGCTGCGCGATGCCGCGGGTCGGGCAGCGAACAAGCGCGACGGCGTGCGGCGAGCAGCTCAACGACGCGGGCGGGCGTCTCCGGAACGTTCCGCAGCATGGCGGAGACATCCGCAACGACGTCATCCGGCACCAGCGGGATCAGGCCCAGCGCGAGGGCTTCGTAGGTCGTGACCGCCCTGCGGTCCCGGCGCGACGCGGAGACGAATTCGCGTGTGTGAAGCATCAGCAGGACCGGGCGAAGCTCGCGGTCGCCATTGCGCGCGAGCATCGCCAGCCCTGCGAGATCGGGTCGTTGCAGGCTCGACATCAGCGGCTCGGCAGCATCGCCGCGTTATAACTTCGGCAACCTTACCGAGGCCCTAACCGCGACTCGGCACGTTCATGCACCGGGCGCGATCTGGAAACCCGGCATTAACCATATGCACGGTCAATCGCATCGTCACACGAGGGAGACGTGGCGTGCCGCACCCACAGGCGATCGACGCCAGCAAGATCATTTCCTTTCCCGCCATCGGCCAGCGCGCCAGGCGGTTCACTCGCATCGACGATGCCGAACGCGGCACGATCCTGCTGTTCACGGGCGTCCGCTACGAGCGCATGGAAGACGACGCGGATGAAGCCGGGCACGAGGCCGAGCAGACCTGCCGCCGTGCCGAGATCTGGTCCTGACGACAGCCGGGAGGCCTCGGGCCTCTGGGCAGCCGTCTTGAGACAGCCCGCCTTCAGGCGCTCCGCCGCCGCGTCACTCTGCGCGCTGCTGCTGTCCGGCTGCGTCGAGACGGGCGATTTCGGCCGCGTGAAACGGAATTCGACCTGGAACGATCTTCTCGAGACGGGTGGTTCGGTCGTGGCCGCACGCCGCGGCGAACCCGTTTCGCCTTACGGCTACACGGATGACGAGCGCGAGCTGCGCAACCGCGCCTGGCGCTTCCTCGTGCCGGCGCACGAATATGCCTGGTTCGAGCGAGTGCTCGCCGATCTTGCGGCGAAGCGCATCCTGCCGCCCGGCGCACGGGGCGGGGATCCGGCCACCTATTTCGATGCGCTCCTGTCCGACGGCGCGATCTCGCCTGCGTCGCGCTACAGGCGCCTGTCCGAGGATGCAGCGGCCGATGCGCGGCTGCTGCCCAAGCTGACCGACATCGCGGCCCGGGTCTTCACGGCCGACGGAGTCCGCTTGAAGACGCTCGGCTACGCTCGGACCGTGTCGCCGGCCGACATCGTCAATGCCGAGACGAGGGTGGCCGAGAACCGGTGCCTCGTTTCCTGGGTCGCGTTCGGCCTCGACACGCGAATCGCCGAATACCGATACGCGCTCGAGCATCTCGTGATCGAGACGCCGCAGGCGCAGGCGGTCCCGGCCGAGCGCTCGCTCGCGTTCCTTGAGGCGGGGCGTCCGGCGCTCGCCCGTTTCGACGTCCCGCCGCTTGCGGGCACGCTCTGCGGCGGCGAGAGAGAGGTTCCGCCGGCCGTGGCCATCGAAGAAGCGCCGCTGCGTCCCCTGGTCCGCAGGAGCTGATGCACGATCCGCCCCGATGCCGCCCACATCCGGGTGCAAGGGCCGGTCCTCCTCCCGACACGTTGGTTTGATGAGCTTCCCGCCCGACCCGGCAGACGAGCCCTTTTGGCGCACGAAGAGCCTCGAGGAGATGGACGGCGCGGAGTGGGAGAGCCTCTGCGACGGCTGCGGCCGCTGCTGCCTCGTGAAGCTCGAGGACGAGGATTCGGGCGACATCCACTACACTGATGTCGGCTGCACGCTCCTCGACGGCACGACCTGTCGCTGCCGCTCCTACCCGACGCGCCAGAAGATCGTGCCCGATTGCGTGCGGCTGACGCCGGACGTCGTCCGCACGATCGGCTGGCTGCCGCCGACCTGCGCCTACCGTCTCGTGGCCGAGGGCCGCGACCTGTATTGGTGGCACCCGCTCGTCTCCGGCGACCCGGCGACGCCGTACGAGGCGGGCGTCACCATTCGCGATCGCCTGTCCGGCCCGGAGGAGGATTTCGAGAACGAGGACCTGTTCGAGCAGATCGTCGAATGGCCCGGCGAAACCCCGTTCGAACCGCTCACGCGCAAGAGCCGCCGCCGGAACTGACTGACCCGCGCCACGTTTCCCCGTCGCGAAGCGCCTGTCCGCAGGTGCCCGAACAATCATCCGACACCAAAGGGGGACCGACCATGGGTCTGTTCACATCACCGATCAAGACGTTCGACGATCTCTATCAGCACACGCTGCAGGACATCTATTACGCCGAGCAGCAGATCACGAAGGGCCTGACCGAGATGATCGGCAAGGCCGAGAATGCCGGCCTGAAGAGCGCCTTCCAGAAGCATCTCGGCGAGACCGAAGGCCAGATCAAGCGGCTGGAGGAGGTCTTCGAAATCCTCGGTAAGCCGGCCAAGGGCGCGACCTGCCCGGCGATCGACGGCATCATCAAGGAAGCTCGCGAGCTGATCTCCGATTGCGACGACCACGAGGTGCGTGACGCTGCCATGCTGGCCGCCGCACAGGCCGTCGAGCATTACGAGATCACTCGCTACGGCACGCTAATCTCCTGGTCGAACCAGCTCGGCCACAAGGAGGTCGCAACGATCCTCGCCAAGACGCTCGCCGAGGAGAAGGCGACTGACGAGAAGCTCACGACGCTCGGCGAATCGCGGATCAACAAGAAGGCTGCCTGACACAGGCCCTCCTGTACCACGACGAACGATGCGGCGGCCGGAAGGCCGCCGTTTTCGTATGTGCCGCGTCACGATTGGAGGACGGTAGGTTGACACCGCCGCACCCCGTCCCGACAGTCTCCGCAATCGCTTGAAGGCCCGAGGGAGGGCGCGCTGGGTCGTTCTCACCCCCGGATCGGGATTGCCCGGATCGCGCTGGCTCTGTTCGCGCTCTTCGCGACGCTGGTCCCCGATGCGCGCGCGATGCCCACGTGGGCGCCGGCCGGCACTCCGGCCGAGATCGCCGCGTCCGAGCCGGCCTCGGACCGTGACGCGAGCGTCCTTGCCTCGATACTGGGCTATGTCGGCGAGCTCGAGGAAGACCTCGAGGGAGATGGCTCTCGGCTGCTGACCAGCCCTGATCCAGCGAGCGGTTATGGCGGCTCGCCTTTGTCGCCGACCACCTGGGTGCTGCCTGCACGGCGCCCTGGGGCGCACATTCCGACCGGTCCTCCTCTACTCTGAGGCTTGGCGGCGCCGCCGCGCTCTCATCGGGAGCGCCTGCGCGCATTTATTTCTCCACGTCGTGACGCTGCCGAACCGCATCCTGGCGGATGCCCGGCTCAAGTCCGTGCCCCGAGTGCATCTCGGAGCGGCCGTCGCGATCGTCATCGCCCTGCGGGGCGCATCCTCTCGTTCACGGCACGTCTTCCCATGGAAACCTTCGGCCCCGATCTCCTGAAGCTGGCCCAGATCATCTGGATCAACATCATCCTGTCCGGCGACAATGCCGTCGTGATCGCGATGGCCTGCCGGGGGCTGCCGCCGGCCAAGCAGCGCGCCGGCATGGTGCTCGGCGCGTTGGTGGCGGTCGCGCTCCGCATCGTCTTCACGGTGCTGGTCGCGACGCTGCTCTCGACGCCATTCCTCAAGATCATCGGCGGGTGCCTCCTGCTCTGGATCGCCGTCAAGCTCGTGCTGGGCGAGGACGAGGAGGGCGGCGAGGTCAAGGAAAGCGACCGCCTCTGGCACGCCGTCCGCACGATCGCGATCGCGGACGCCATCATGAGCCTCGACAACGTGCTGGCGATCGCGGCCGTCGCGAAGGATTCGACGACGCTGCTCATGCTCGGGCTCGCCATCTCGATCCCCCTGATCGTCGCCGGCGCGGCGCTGATCATGTCGCTCCTGGCGCGCTTCCCCGTCCTCGTCTGGGCCGGCGCCGCGCTCCTTGGCTGGGTCGCCGGCGATATGATCATCTCCGATCCGTGGCTCGTCGGACGGCTCGGCGAGGCGCTCGTCCACAAGCTCGAGCTGCCGGTTTCGGCGATTTGCGCCGTGCTCGTCGTCGGGCTGGGCTACCTGTTGGGCCGCAGGGCCGGGGGCTCGGAGGCCGTGGAGCACAAGGCGTAGGTCAGTCGGCTCTCGGCCAGAACGGAGCGAGCATCGTCGCGACGATCGCCGACAAGGCGACCGTCTCGGCCATGCTCATGAGGGCGAGGGCTTCGATCATCGGGTTCGCGCCTGCGCGGCCATGATGATCGCTTGGCGGTCCAGGGCAAGTCCCTGTCCGGCGGGAGCCCCCAACGCGCTTCCTCTCTCGTGTGAGAGAGAGGTTCGTTCTCATATATGAAAATAGTCCTTGACACCCGGGCGCTGCTCGGGTAGATAAATCTCACGCTGACGAATTGCGCCACCACATAGGCCTTCGTCGGAGCCACTCTCCGCCCGGCGCCTGCTGGCCGCCGCGGCGAGAGCAAAACCCACACTTCGGAACCTGGCGCGGACGGATGATCTCCGGCCGCGTTTTCGTTTGGGAGCTGACCATGTCCCGGGGACGCAAGCTGCTGCCGAGCCAGATCGAGCGGATCCGGCTCGACTACACCGATCCCGAGCGCAGCGTGCAGCAGGCGGCGGATGCGGCCGGAGTTGCGACGTCCACCGTGAGGGCCCTCGCGAAACGGTACGGCTGGGTGCGGCGACGAAATTTCGGCGATGCTGCCGGCGGCGTCCCGGCTCTGCCGGGGCCGGGCCAGGTCCTCGCCGCGCAGTTCGCGACGCTCGAGCGGGTCGCATCGCGGTCCATCTTCGCCCTGGAAAGTGCCTTGGCCTCCGGCGAGGCCGCCGATCCCGAGCGCGCCGCACGCGCGCTCGCCACCCATGTCCGCACGCTCGGCGGCCTGCAGAAGCTGCAGGCGACCGGCGTCGAGGAGCCTCAGACCGATGACGAACCTCCCCCGCGTTCGCTTGGCGAATTGCGCGACGAGCTTCGCCGCCACCTTGAAAGGATATCCCTTGAGGACGAGGGCGAGAGCGATCCCCTCGTTCGTCGGAGCCTTGGGTCGAGCTGAGACCGCTCAGGCCCTGGCGCACTGGCCGAACTATTGCCGCGAGGCGCAGCGTCCCCCTGAAACCTGGGGTGACCCGAACGCCTGGACGATCTGGCTGATCCTCGGCGGGCGCGGTGCGGGCAAGACCCGGACCGGCGCCGAGTGGGTGTGCGGGATGGCAGCCGGCGAGCCCGGCTTCGCCGAACCGAGGGCCGGCCGCATCGCGCTCGTCGGCGAAACCTTCGCGGCGGTGCGCGACGTGATGATCGAGGGCCCGGCCGGCATCCTGTCCCTGTCCAAGGGGCGGCGCGGGTCGCGGCCGACATGGCTGCCCGCCTTGCGCCGTCTGCAATGGCAGAACGGCGCGGTCGCGCATGCCTTCTCGTCCGAGGATCCGGACGGTCTGCGCGGACCGCAATTCGAGGCCGCCTGGTGCGACGAACTCGCCAAGTGGCGCTACCCGACGGAGACCTGGGACATGCTGCAATTCGGGCTCCGCCTCGGACCGGCGCCGCGGGAGGTGGTGACGACGACGCCGCGGCCGATCCCGCTCCTGAAGAAGCTCCTGGCCGATCCCCGCGTCCAGGTGAGCCGGTCGCGCACGATGGACAACGCGGCGCATCTCGCGCCCGCTTTCCTCGACACGATCGTCGGCCGCTATGCCGGGACACGACTCGGCCGCCAGGAACTCGAGGGCGAGATCATCGAGGAGCGCGAGGGCGCGCTCTGGACGCGGGACCGGATTGAGGCCTGCCGCATCGAGGCGGCGCCGCCGCTTGCCCGCATCGTCGTCGCCGTCGACCCGCCGGCCTCGTCCGGCGCCAGGGCGGATGCGTGCGGGATCGTGGTGGCGGGGATCGACGGCGACGGGTTCGGCTATGTGCTGGCCGATGCGAGCCTCACGGCAGCGCGCCCGACCGAATGGGCCGAGCGCGCGGTCGCCGCCTACCGCCGCTGGAGCGCGGACGCGCTCGTCGCGGAGGCGAACCAGGGCGGCGAGATGGTCCGCGCCGTGCTGGCCCAGGTCGATCCGGCGATCCCGGTCACGACCGTCCACGCGACGCGGGCCAAGTACGTGCGGGCCGAGCCGGTCGCCGTCCTCTACGAGCAGGGCAGGGTGCGCCATCTCGGCGCCTTCCCGGAGCTCGAGGACGAGCTCTGCGACTTCGGGCCGGGCGGCCTCTCAACCGGCCGCTCGCCCGACCGGCTGGATGC
>CAXUKK010000011.1:18026-18600 GCA_964251455.1 uncultured Enterovirga sp. | reverse complement strand
ATCGAACTGTCGCATGGCATATCCTCCTTGAAGCGACATGCAGAAACAGGTCCGCCCGAGGGCCGGGACCCGCGCGCCGCCATCATTGGCCGGCACGAGGATGAGTTGGATATGACGCAAATCTCGGTCAAGGCCTTCGGCGAGCAAAAACTGGCGCAGACCGGGCCGTGAAATTTATCGAGGTTCCGGAGAATCCGCCCCCTCCGAGCGGGGTCGCGCTGCCCGTCGAAACCAGCGACGGCGTGACGTTGCGGGCTGCCTACTGGCCCGCCGCAATTGCGCCGGCTCACGGTACGGTTCTGCTGCTGCACGGGCGCGCCGAGTTCATCGAGAAGTATTTCGAGGTCATCGGAGAACTCCTCGGCCGCGGCTTTGCAGTCGTGACCTTCGACTGGCGTGGACAGGGGTCCTCCGGGCGCGTCCTTGCGGATGGTCGCAAAGGGCACGTGACCCACTTCTCGGACTTTCGGCATGACATCGAGGCGGTCTCGCGCGACGTCGTCGAGCGCCATCTGCCCCGGCCCGTCTTCGGACTCGCCCACTCGATGGGCGCCTGCGTCGCGCTGATGGGGGC
>CAXUKK010000011.1:9881-18016 GCA_964251455.1 uncultured Enterovirga sp. | reverse complement strand
GCCCGTCGAGCGGCTGGTCGCCTCGGCCCCTATGGTGGCGCTCAGCCTCGTCAAACATGCCCGGCTCGCCCGGTCTGTTGCGCGCCTCCTCCGCACGCTCGGCCTCGGCGAACGCTTCGTCCCAGGTGGTCGGGCCGATTCAATCTCGACCGAGCCTTTCGAGGGCAACCGCCTCTCCGGGGATCCGCAGCGTTACGCTCGCAATGCGGCAGTGGCGCGGGCGCTTGGGCAGGGAGCGATCGGCTCTCCTACGGTTGCTTGGCTCACCGCCGCCTACGATGCGATGGCAACGCTTCAGACCAAGGCTTATCCCTCTCGCATCCAGATTCCGACGCTCGTGGTCGGCGCCGGCAGCGACCCGGTCTGCTCGACACGAGATGCCGAGTTATTGGCGCAGGGTCTCGGACCCGGCTCGCGCTACCTCGGAATTCCGGGCTCGCGCCATGAGGTGATGATGGAGACCGATGAGATCCGGAACACTTTCTGGAAGGCCTTCGATGCCTTCATCCCCGGATCACATGCCGTGCCGGAGACGCTGGCCTCAGCCGCGGAGCAGTTCGAGGACGTTCCCATGCAGCCGCTTGTCCCCGCAGGCGACGATGCCCCCCCCCTGCGTGGCCGACCCGCCGTCCCATGAGGTCACGATCCCGCCCGCGCCCTCTATGATCGGGATCAGCGGGACGATGTCGTACGACTTGAGGCCAGACTCGACCACCAGGTCGAGATGTCCGGCCGCCAGCATGCAATAGGCGTAGCAATCATAACCGTAGCGCGCGAGCTTCACGGCGCTTTCGATCCGCTCGTAGGCTGCCATCGCCCCGTCGTCGAACAGGCGCGGGCTCGTCGTCGACATGATGGCATCCGCGAGCGACCGGCAGCGGCGGGTGGTGAGCCGGCGCTCACCATATGGCCCGGCATAGCTCGCGCTTCCGCCATCCCCGAAGAACCTTTCGCCGATGAAGGGTTGGTGCATCAGCCCGTAGGCCGGAGCACCGTTGCGCATCAGCCCGATCAGCGTACCCCAGAGCGGCAGGCCGGCCATGAAGGCGCGCGTTCCGTCGATCGGATCGAGCACCCAGACGAATTCCGCATCTGCTCTTTCGGCCCCGAACTCCTCACCCACGATCCCGTGGGCGGGAAACATGGTCGTGATCATGCGTCGCATGGCAGTTTCGCCGGCCCGGTCCGCCTCCGTCACCGGGTCGAAGACCCCGCCGCGCGACTTGTCCTCGGCCGACAGCGATGTTCGGAAGAATGGCAGGATGACCTGGCCCGACTTGGTCGCCAAGTCATTGACAAAGCTAGCGAAATCTACAGGCTTCATGAGGCGGTCCAGTGAGCCTGATGCGGAATGTTGGGTGCCGCAGCATAGGCCAGACCGCCTGCGACGAGAAATCCCCACCAGCCACTTGATTTTTGTGCGCCGCACCGTACGTTGTGCATCGCAGCGCTCCGGCGCTGCTGCCCTCTTTGGGCGTTTCCTCCCTAGACTTGGGCCGCACCTCGTGTGCGGCCTTTTTTCTGTCGGAGCTATTCCGCCGCGATACGGCGGGGAACGAGGTCGCTGCCGACCTCCATCATCACGTCGGCAAAACAATCCGTGAGATTCTCGGTGAGCAGGCTGAAGCCTTTGCTCGGCTCCAGGGTTCGCTCATCCATGTAGAGGGCGCGGTTCACCTCGATCTGGAGCGAATGGCGTCCGAGCGCCGGGGCGCCGTAATGCTCGGTGATGAACCCGCCAGCATAGGGCTTGTTGCGCACCACCACGTAGCCGCGATGCCGTAGCGCCGAGTCGACCAGGTCGGTCAGCAGACCGCCGCAGCTCGTCCCGTAGCGGTCGCCGAGCACGACGTCGGCCCGCACGAGGTCATCGCGATTCAGGCTCGTCGACGGCATCGAATGACAGTCGATCAGGACAACATGGCCAAAGAGCTCGACTGTCCGGGCCAAGCGCGTCCGCAGCAAGCGATGATATGGCTTGTACAGAAGCTCGATCCGCCTCAGTGCCTCCCCCACCGGCACGCGACCGCGGTAGATGTCGTGGCCGTCCGCCACGATCCTGGGAATTGTTCCGAGCCCGCCCGCGACACGCATCGACCGGGTGTTCGCATACGGCGGAAGCCGGCCCTCGAACATGCGCGGGTCGAGCTCGTAGGGTTCGCGATTGACGTCCAGGTAGGCTCTCGGGAAACGCGCGCTGATGAGCGGCGCTCCAAGCCGAACCAGGTTCGCGAAGAGCCGGTCCACGAAGGCGTCCTCGGAACGGCGGAGTGCGACCGGAGAAAGATGCGAGCCCGCCAGAAAAGGCGCCGGGTAGACGGCACCTGCATGAGGCGCGTTGAAGACGAAAGGAAAGCGCTGCCTGTCGGGCTCCGCGCAAAGGAATGGCGGGTCGAACTCGACGGATGGATCGGTTTCGTTCAATGAAGGGCCTGACGTCGGAACGCTTGGGGCTGCACCTCGCCGCCCAATGTGGCTGGCCTGTGTCCCCGAGTCCACAAGGGTTTCTCCGGCCGGCAAATGACGCTGGTTTGCCGCTCCCGCAGGCTGGCCTTCATGCGAAATTTACCATGGCCGGCGTCTAAGGACAGTGTAGAAACCTCCGAGTTCAACGAGTACGCCGGCCATGAAGATCCTGCTCGCGGAAGACGATCATGATATGCGCCGCTTCCTGGCCAAGGCGCTGGAGAATGCGGGGTTCAAAGTCTCCCCTCACGACAACGGACAATCTGCTTACGACCGGCTGCGCGAGGAGCCGTTCGAGCTTCTGCTGACCGACATCGTCATGCCCGAAATGGACGGCATCGAGCTTGCCCGGCGGGCGACCGAACTCGACCCCGACATCAAGGTGATGTTCATCACGGGCTTTGCCGCCGTCGCGCTGAATCCCGACAACAAGGCTCCGCGGGACGCCAAAATACTGTCCAAGCCCTTCCATTTGCGCGAGCTCGTCAACGAGGTCGAGAAGATGCTGGCTGCCGCCGCTTGACCGGAACCCGCGGCAGAACAGCCCGGCTGGTCGCGCTCGAGATTCAGCAGCGAAGATAGGGGTTCAGCGCGAGGCGAGTTGGAACGTCGCCCCGCCGAAGCCCTGTGCGACGATGCGGGCCGCCCCCGGTATGGTCCGCGCTCCATCAGTCGGCGACTCGCCCGAGCGGAAACCAAGGCTCGCGAAGACGAAGATCGAGTGGTCGCCCGGCTGGGGCGGAGCGGTCATCATCTCAGGAGAGCGCAGGCCGGCTACCAGGACCGGAGGGAGCGGCGCCGCTTTGCGGGCCGGAATGACGGTCACCTCCCTCCCGGCGAACGCGAGGGCTTCCGGCCGAGACACCATTCCTAGCGCAGGCGAGCTCACCCGAGCAAGCGAAGCGAAGCTCGGATGCGTGCCGCCGTCCGAATAGGTCGTGCGCACGGCCGCGATCCCGGCGGAGGTCAGGGCCTCGATCGTTCGGGCTTCCTCGGCGAGACGCGTCTGCGCAAGCGCTTCCCGGGCGGGGTTTTTTGAGGGATCGAAAACGTAGCGCCCACCATTGACGGACACGCTCGGCTCCTCGGCCGTCGCCTCGAAGCGGTCGTAGCCCGCCTTCAGCATGCGCCAGAAATCGATGTTCGGGTCCGTCCGATGGCGAGCCATGTTCTGTGCCGTCATCCTGAACGGGTAGGCCTGGAACTGGAAAGCCGCCTGGCCGCCCGCGAACGCGTCCCGCGCCAGCGCAAAGATCTCGCCGACCTGGGGGTCGGTCATGGCGTAGCATCCCATCGACGAGCAGGTGCCATGGACCATGAGGGCCGAGCCGGTGGCGCCGCGCGCCCGGTCGTACGCGTTCGGAAAGCCCGTGTCGAAGGACAGATAATACGCGGAGTTCGGGTTCATCAGCCGCGGCGTAATCGCGTAGAACCCCTCCGGCGACTGGCGGTCACCGACCCGGACCTTCGGGCCGAGTTGGCCGGACCAGCGGCAGATCGGGAAGGTTTTCAGGAGAACGTAGCGCCCATCGCGAGCCTGCTTCCAGACCTCAAGTTCCGCTTCTTTCTTGAACACCCGGACCAGCATCGGGGCCGCAGGCGAAGTGTTCTTGGCCATCATAAGCGAAAGCGTAGCGGCCGGGACCGGAGCAAGGTGCTTGGCGACCTGCCCCATGGCGGGCACGCCGCTCGCAAGCGAGATGCCGAGGGCGCTCGCGCACAGAATTCCCCTCCACGGCTTTCGCGCCATCCAGCCAGTCGCCCCCGAAACGCATACCGGGCAGGGTAGGTACAAGTCGCTACCCGCTCGTGCGCGTCATTTCATGCAATTGAGGCGGGAATCGGGGCCAGGTCGGTTTAGCCATTCTGAACCCGGAGTGTCCACGAACGATGCTGGCCCGCGCGCGTTGTGGAGGTTCGCGCCCATCGGCGCGCGGATAAGGAGAACGACTTGCTGAAATCTCTGACGTTAGCGGGCGCACTCGTCGCGGCGGCTCTCACCCTGGGCACGACATCGGCATCCGCAGCCTCGTTCGGCGACCAGTCCCAGGTCGCAGGCGCGGCCTCAGTCCCAGCCGAAGCCGTGCAATACGGCTATGGCTACCGTCGCGGCTATTACGGCGGCCGAGGATACGGCCCGCGCCGCTTCTATGGCCGTCCTGCCTACCGTCCGCGGCGCTTCTATGGACGGCCCTACGGCTACGGCCCGAGGCCCTTCTACCGTTACTGAACGTCACGCCACTCCAGAGGACCTGCCCGGCTCGCCGGGCAGGTTCGAGCTGTCAAGTTCAGCTGCGGAGTTCGGCAAGCGGACGCGTGACATTGCTGAGCCATTCGCGCACGGGATCCTCTAGAAGAGGCATAAGCTCGCGTCTGACCCGAGCGTGATACCCGTCCAGCCACGCAATCTCGCTGTCTGACAGGAGCCCTTTCACGACCAGACGCACATCAATTGGCGCCAGCGTCAGGGTCTCGAAGCCGAACATCTCCCTCTCGCCGCCGCTGACCTCCCGCGGTTCGACGAGGATGAGGTTCTCGATCCGGATCCCGTACGCCCCGGTTTTGTAATAGCCGGGCTCGTTGGACAGGATCATCCCGAGATGCAACGTCACATGGCCCAGCTTAGAGATGCGCTGCGGGCCCTCGTGCACTGACAGATAGGCGCCGACGCCGTGGCCGGTGCCATGGTCGAAATCGACGCCAACGTCCCAGAGCGGTCGACGCGCGAACGAGTCGAGCTGCGCCCCTGAAGCTCCCTTCGGGAACATCGCCGTGGCGATCGCGATGTGCCCTCTGAGCACGCGTGTGAAACGGTCGCGCATCTCGGCCGTCGGATTGCCGATCGCGACCGTGCGGGTGATATCGGTCGTGCCGTCCTCGTACTGGGCGCCGGAATCGCTGAGGTAGAGTTCGCCTGGGGCGAGATGCCGGTCCGTGCCGCGGGTCACGCGGTAATGCACGATGGCGCCGTTCGGGCCCGAGCCGGAGATCGTCGGGAAGGACAAATCCTTCAAGGCACCGGTCTCGGCTCGGAAGCCCTCCAGGGCCTCGGCCGCGCCGATCTCGGACACGCTGCCGCTCGGCGCTTCTTGTTCCAGCCAATGGAGAAACCGGGTCACGGCCGCACCGTCGCGCCGATGCGCGGCCCGGGTCCCGGCGATTTCCGCGGCGTTCTTGACCGCCTTCATCAGCGTGATGGGGTCGGAGCCGATATCCGTCGTACCGCCGGCCTCTTGCAGTCGCTTGATCAAGGCCGAGGCCGCACTTGTCTGATCGACGCGCACCGTGGTGCGCGCCGCGCCGAGCCGCTCCAGCGCGCTGCCCAGAGCATCGGGCGACGCGAGATCGGCGAGGGCCCCAAGAACGTCGCCGGTCTCGTTGGTCAGTTTGCCGGGATCGAGGAACAGCGTTGGGCGACCCTCGGCCGGCACGATCGCGTAGCCGAGCGCCAGCGGCGTATGGCCGACATCCCCGCCGCGCATGTTGAAGGTCCACGCGAGATTATGCGGATCAGAGACGAGAAGCGCCTCCACGCGCTCCTTGGCCAGCTTTTGGCGCACCCGATCAAGCTTCGCCTCGGCACTCTCGCCAGCCAGTTCGAGCGGGCGGATCGTCACCGCTGCACGAGGGGGCTCCGGACGTTTCTCCCAGACGGCATCGATCGGATTGCCGTCCGTCGGCACGAGTTGCCCGCCTGCCCTGGCGGTCGCCGCCGTGAGCGCGTCCACGCTCTTGGCCGTGTGCAGCCACGGATCGTAGCCGAGCACCCTGCCCGGGCCAAGATGGGCCTCGATCCAGGCCTCGGCACTGGTCTCCACTAGCGGCACGATGTCGATCACGCTCGTGTCGACCTGCGTGGCCCCCTGCAGGGTATAGCGTCCGTCGACTACGAGCGCCGCCTTGTCTGCCAGCACCACCGCCGTCCCAGCCGAGCCCGTGAAGCCGGTCAGCCAGGAGAGCCGCTCGGCATTGGCGGGCACGTATTCCGATTGATGCTCATCGGCACGAGGCACGACGAACCCGTCGAGCCCACGCCGCGCCAGCTCCGCCCGGAGCAGCGGGATCCGCTCGGTGCCCTGCTCCGGGTTCGCGACGTCCTCGAAGCTCTGAAATTTCGCTGCCATGTCACCAATCGGATTGAAGAGGGCGAGGTGCCGCGCCACCGCGCCGGATGACGAGGGTCGCCCAGCCTTCCAGCACGGATCGCGAGCGAAGCTGCAGCCCCTGCGCGGCATAGGCCGAGAGCACGCCGGGCACGTCCCTGACGAGAAGCCCAGACAGGATCAGCGTGCCATCCGGCGCGAGCACGCGTGCAATCGAGGGCGCGAGACGGCGGAGCGGGCCCGCCAGGATGTTCGCGGTGACGAGATCGAAATGGCCAGGGCGGTCGGCCAGCGGGTGCCGAACTCCCGACCCTACGTAGAACGACAGCCAGGGCGCGATGTCGTTAAGCCGTGCGTTGTCGCGCGCGGTTCGAATCGCCTCGGGATCGATGTCGCCTGCGACCACCCGCGCATGCAGCGCCTTGGCGGCCCCGAAGGCCAGGATGCCGGTGCCGGTACCCACATCCAGCACCGCGCGCGGGCGGCGGCGCTTCAGCTCGGCCGCGAGGGAGAGCAGGCATCCCCGCGTGGTGCCGTGGTGGCCGGTCCCGAAGGCAAGCGCCGCCTCGATCTCGATCGACAGGTCGTTGGTGCGGACCGCCGGGCGGTCGTGGGCGCCATGCACGAGGAAGCGCCAGGCGCGGACGGGTTTGAGGCCGTCCAGCGAGGCCTTGACCCAGTCGGTGCGGTCGAGGGTGTCGAAGCGTGCGGCGTCGATCGCGTCGCCGACGGCCGTCCGGGCAATGTCGCGGATCGAATCCTCGTCGGGCGGGTGGGCGAAGTAGGCCTCCAGCAGCCAGGTGCGGCCATCCTCCGTCTCGAAGGCTGCGACGGCGGTCTCGGCCGGGTCGAACAATTCGCCGAGGAGTTCGGTCAGCGCCTTGGCGCGGCGCTCGTCCGTCTCGAGGCGCATGACGCGGGTCGGCTGGTGCGGCGGCAGGCCTTCAAGCATGGCGGGCGCTTAGCATCCGGACCGGATCGGGGCCAGACGGCAGGCGCAATCGCTTGCGCAAACCGCCGCCAACCGCCACGTACCGATGAATATCGCTATCCGGCCGAGCTTTGCGGCACAAAGACGTTCCGATGAGGCGCGTTCTCGTGTACGAGCGCAGCCCAGCGCGATCGGCGGACAGCAGTCAGGACAAGGTAGCTAATGGCGAAAGAGGAATTGATCCAGTTCGAGGGCCTCGTGCTCGAGGCTCTGCCCGATACGCGGTTCCGGGTTCAGCTCGACAGCGGACACGAGATCATTGCGTATACCGCGGGCAAGATGAAAAAGAACCGGATCAAGACGCTCGCCGGAGACCGCGTGACTGTGGAGATGTCGCCGTACGACCTGGAAAAGGGTCGGCTCATCTTCCGCCACAAGGACGAGCGTGGCCCCGTCGGCCTTCGCCCTGGCCAGCGCCCGCAGTTCCGTCGCCGCTGATAGCAAGGCACGGCCACCGCGACCTCGCATCGCTCTCCCGGTCCGCGACCCTGCCCCTCATGTCCGTCGCGTGCAGGACGGACCGTTGATCGATTCCCAGCCCCAGGATGCGCCGCGGCCCGTCCGCGTCGTTCCTC
>CAXUKK010000011.1:0-9871 GCA_964251455.1 uncultured Enterovirga sp. | reverse complement strand
CGACCAGCTGCCGGCCCTCAGGCTGCTGCGGACGGTCATCCGCAACCCCATCGAGGTCTGGCCGCAGGCGGTCTACGAGGAGCCGATCTACCGGCGCCGCATGCTGAACCGCGACACGGTCTTCGTCACGGACCCGGATTTCGTCCGGACCGTGCTGGTCGACCAGGCGGCCAAATTCATCAAGTCGGAAGCCATGCTGCGCTCGCTCGAGCCCGCGCTCGGCCTCGGTCTGCTCACGGCCGATGGCGAGCGCTGGCGCTGGCAGCGGCGCGCGGCGGCTCCGATCTTCCGGCACGAGCGCATCATCGGCTTCGTCGGCGAGATGATCGCGGCCGCCGAGCGACGGCGGGACGCCTGGCTTGCCGGGTCCGACGGCGTCATCGATGTGGCGCACGAGATGATGCACACCACCTTCGACATCATTGTCGAGACGATGCTGTCGGGGCGCGCCGGGATCGATGCCGACCGGGTCGAGCGCGGCATTACCGAGTACCTTGAATCGACGAGCTGGACGGTCGCGCTGGCCCTGCTGCGCGCGCCACGCTGGATCCCCTACCCTGGCCGGAGGCGGGCGGAGCGGGCGCGCGACTATTTGCGCGAGGAGGTGCTTCGGATCGTCGGTGCCCGGCGCGCCTCGGCCGAGCGCCGGCCCGACCTGATCGGCCTCCTGCTCGAGGCGCAGGACCCGGAGACCGGGCGTGCCATGAGCGACCAGGACGTCGCCGACAACCTCCTCACCTTCATCACGGCCGGGCACGAGACGACGGCGCTCGCGCTCACCTGGACCTTCTACCTCCTCGACCTCTACCCCGAGATCGCGGACCGCGTGCTGGCCGAGATCGCGACGGTCACGTCCGGGAAGCCGCTGCGGCCGGAGCATGTCGAACAGCTCGCCTATACGCGCCAGGTTCTGCAGGAGGCGATGCGGCTATACCCGCCCGCCCCGATCGTCGTGCGGGAGGCGGAAGAAGACATCGTCCTGGGGGATGAGCACATCCCTGCCGGTACGTCCGTCTATGTTCCGGTCTACGCGATCCACCGGCACCTTAGGCTCTGGGACGAGCCGGACAGCTTCGACCCGGACCGCTTCACGCCCGATGCCGTGAAGGCGCGGCACCGTTACGCCTATCTGCCGTTCGGCGCGGGTCCGCGCATCTGTATCGGCATGAGCTTCGCCCTGCTGGAGGCGGCTGCGATCCTGGGTGTTCTGCTGCCGGCGGCCCGCCTGTCGCGAGCGAGCGACCGCCCACCCGACCTGAAGTTTCGGATCACGCTGCGGCCAGGCGCCGGACTGCCGATGCGGGTGGGACGGCGCGCTTAGCGCCGACGCCGCAGAACGGTCGCGCTAGGCTGCCTGCCGCATCGGGTTGAGGGCCGCGATCAGCTCGTTCTTCACGCGCTCAGCCCGGTCGTTGCCGACCTGACAGGTTCCGGCGGCCTTGTGGCCGCCGCCCCCGTAGCCAAGGCAGACCGTCCCGACATCGACCGGCGAGTTGCGGTCCAGGATCGACTTGCCGACCGCGAACACCGTGTTCTGCTGCTTCAGCCCCCACATGACATGGACGGAGATGTCGCACTGGGGGAAGAGCGCGTAGATCATGAACCGGTTGCCCGCATAGATGACATCCTCGTTGCGGAGGTCGAGAACGGCCAGCCTGCCATGCACCTTGGTGCAGCGCAGAAGCTGCTCCCGGAACACCAAGCGGTGCTCCATGTAGAGGTCGACACGCTCGCGGACGTCGGGCAGTTCCAGCACCTCATCGACGGTCAGGTCGCGACAGCGGTCGATGAGCTGCATCATGAGGTCGTAGTTCGAGATCGTGAAGCTCCGGAAGCGCCCAAGCCCGGTACGGGAATCCATGAGGAAGTTCAGGAGCACCCAACCCTTGGGGTCGAGGATTTCCTCCCGGGTGAACTGGGCGGAATCCGCCTTGTCGACAGCGTCCATCAAGTCTGCACCGACCTTCGGGAACGCGGCGGCACCGCCGAAATGCTCGTAGACGACCCGTGCGGCCGAAGGTGCGGCCGCATTGATCACGTCGTTCGAGCGGCCTTCCCCGCCTCTCCGGGAGACCTCGCTCGCATGATGGTCGAAGGCCATGTGACAGCCCGAGACGTAAGGAAGATTGGTGATGATGTCGCGGTCGGTGATTGCGACGAGGCCGTCCTGCATGTCTTTCGGATGAACGAACATGATGTCGTCGATCATATCCGCTTCGCGCAGAAGCATGCCGCAGACCAGCCCGTCGAAATCGCTACGGGTCACAAGCCGGTATTTCTGACCTGACATTGCCGGAACCGTCCCTCTTCTCGTTCGACGGAACACTATGGGCAGGGCAATTAACGCGGGCTTGTCCGCCGAGACTGCGCGCGATTCATGGCAAACAAAGTGCGACCGGGTTCCGCTGCGCAGGCGGGACGCGCTTAGGCTCTTGTCAGGATATCGAAGTGCAGCACGTCTTCTCTCGCGCCGAGCTTGCCATAGAGGGCGATCGCAGGGTCGTCGCCGTAATCGGCCTGAACGAAGATCGCGTAGACCTCCCGTTCGATGGCGATTGCGCGTAGATGCTCGATGAGGCCGGTTGCGATGCCCCGGCGGCGATGGGACAGCCTGACAGCGAGGTCGTAGATGTAGATCTCGCGACGGGCCTGCTCTAACTTGTCGAGTTCGTATGCCACGAGCCCGCCTACGATCACACCATCCAGCACGGCCGCAAGGACAATGACGTGCTCTCTCTTGAGAAGGCCGGACAGATACTCCGCGCTGGGCGACTTGCTCCCATAAGTCTCGGCGTCGTCGAATGCCTCGCCAAACACAGCGTTCAGTTCCAGGAGACCCTCGGCCTCCTTCGGACCCAGGCGCCTGATCGTGACAAGCTGACTCGGCATCAGCCCTGCCCGCCCACGAGCTGAAACCAGCCTTCCTCGTCCATCACCTGCAGGCCGAGCTCGGCGGCCTTCTTCATCTTCGACCCGGCGCCGGGGCCCGCCACCACGATATCCGTCTTAGCCGAGACGGAGCCCGCGACCTTCGCGCCGAGCCGCTCCGCCATGGCTTTTGCCTCCTCCCGCGTGATGCGCTCAAGCGAACCGGTGAACACCACCGTCTTGCCCGCGACCGGGCTCGTGGACGAGACCGCCTCGAGCGGTTGCGGCGTCACCTGGGCCAGCAGGTCGTCCAGCATCTCCTCGTTGTGGGCCTCGCGGAAGAAGTCGACCAGCGCCTCCGCCACGACTTCGCCGACGCCGCCGATCGCCGTCAGTTCGGCCGTCGCCTCGGCGTCGCCGGACGCGGCCCGGCGTGCGACCTCGCGCAGGGCGTCGAAGCTGCCGAAATGGCGGGCCAGCAGGCGTGCATTGGTCTCGCCGATATGCCGGATCCCGAGCGCGAAGATGAAGCGGTCGAGCCCGATCTGCCGGCGCGCCTCGATGGCCGCCAGGAGGTTCTGGGCGCTCTGGCGGCCCCAGCCCTCGCGCTTCTCGAGCTTGGTCAGGCTGCGCCGATCGCGCTCGGCCAGCGTGAAGATGTCGCCCGGGCGCGTGACGATCCCGTCGCGGTGGAACTCGTCGATGCGCTGCTCGCCCAGGCCCTCGATGTCGAAGGCGTTGCGTGAGACGAAATGCTTCAGCCGCTCGACGGCCTGGGCCGGGCAGACGAGACCGCCGGTGCAGCGGCGCACGGAATCCTCGCGCCCCGTCCGCGGGTTCATCTCCCGCACGGCGCTCGAGCCGCAGGCCGGGCAGAGCGTCGGGAAGCAGTAGGGCCGGGAATCAGCCGGACGCTTGTCGAGCGCGACCGAGACGACCTGCGGGATCACGTCGCCGGCGCGCTGGATCGTCGCCGTGTCGCCGACCCGGATGTCGCTGCCGTCGCGGATCGGCACGCCGTTCGGACCGAGGCCCTTGATGAAATCCTCGTTGTGCAGCGTGGCGTTCTGCACGACGACCCCGCCGACCGTCACGGGCCTCAGCTTGGCGACCGGCGTGAGCGACCCCGTGCGGCCGACCTGGATCTCGATCGCGTCCACGATCGTGGTCGCCTGCTCGGCCGAGAACTTGTGCGCCATCGCCCAGCGCGGCTCGCGCGACACGGAGCCGAGCCGCTCCTGCAGCGCGAGGTCGTCCACCTTGTAGACGACGCCGTCGATGTCGTAGCCGAGGGTTGCGCGCTCCACCTCGATCGCCCGGTACTGGGCGATCATCTCGTCCGCCGACCGACAGAGGCGGGTCAGCGGGTTCGTCTTGAACCCGTATGCGCCGAGCGCCTCGACCATCCCGCTCTGGGTTGCGGCCGGCATCGCGCTCACCTCTCCCCAGCTATAGGCAAAGAACCGCAACGGCCGCGATGCCGTGACCTTGGGATCAAGCTGGCGCAGGCTGCCGGCCGCGCCGTTGCGCGGGTTCGCGATCGGCGCCTTACCGGCCGCGACCTGGCGCTCGTTGATCAGCGCGAAATCGGCATGCGTCAGGTAGATCTCGCCGCGCACCTCGAGAATGGCAGGCGGATCGCCAACCAGGCGGTGCGGGATATCCGCAACCGTCCGGGCATTCGGCGTCACATCCTCGCCCTCCGCCCCATCTCCGCGCGTGGTCGCGGCGACGAGCTCGCCTGCCTTGTAGCGCAGGCTGAGCGACAGCCCGTCGATCTTAGGCTCGGCCGTGAAAGCGAGCGCCGCGTCGTCCGGCACACGCAAGAAGCGCCTGACGCGGGCCACGAACTCGGAGACCTCTTCGTCGGTGTAAGCCTTGCCGAGCGAGAGCATCGGCACGGCGTGGCGGCGCTTGGCGAATTTCTCGGACGGGGTCGCCCCGACGGTTTGAGTCAGGCTTCCGGCCGAGGCGAGGTCCGGAAACCGGCTTTCGAGCGCCTCGTAACGCAGCCGAAGCGCGTCGTATTCCGCATCCGTGATCGTCGGCGCATCCTCGCGGTAGTAGCGCCGGTCGTGCTCGGCGATCTCCTCGCCAAGCCTGCGATGCTCGCGCGCTGCCTCCCCTGCCCCGAGGTCTTCGACGGGTGTTTCGGACGCGCGACGCCTGGCCATGCCGGCGATCTAGCCGGAAACGCTCGATCGAGAAACACGCCGCTTCGCGGATCCCTGGGACGTGTTCGCGACGACGGCGGCCGCCTCGATCAGCTTGTGAGCGGCCGCGCGCGCCTCGTCCGTGACGGAGGCTCCGGCCAGCATGCGGGCGATCTCCTCGCGGCGCGGCTGGGGCGCGAGCGCCGCGACGCGCGTGGCGACCCGCTCGCTGTCCGCGACCGGTTCCTTGGCGATGAGGAAGTGGCTCGACGCCCGGGCGGCCACCTGGGGCGCATGGGTGACGGCCATGACCTGGACCCGCTCGGCAAGGCGCGCGAGCCGCTGGCCGATCGCGTCCGACACGGCGCCGCCGACGCCGGTGTCGACCTCGTCGAAGACGAGCGTCGGCGCGGAGCCACGATCGGCGAGGACGACCTTGAGGGCCAGGATGAACCGTGACAGCTCGCCGCCGGACGCGACCTTCATGACAGGGCCGGGACGCGTCCCCGGGTTGGTCTGCGCCCAGAACTCGACACGGTCGTAGCCGGCGGGATCGCGCGACGCGGGATCGGTCTCGACCTGGGTGATGAAGCGCGCCCGCTCGAGCTTGAGGGGCGCAAGCTCCTGCGCAACCACCGCGTCGAGCGTCGCGGCCGCCCTGTGCCGCGCTGCCGAGAGCGTGCCGGCAGCCGTCGCGTAGGTCCGGTCGGCCTCGTCGTGCTGCTTGCGAAGCGCGACCAGCGCTTCCTCGCCTGCATCGAGCGCCGCGAGATCCGCCGCGAACCGCTCGCGCAGCGCCGACAGGCTATCGGCCGGGACCGAAAACTTGCGGGACGCGGCCCGAAGCTTGAAGAGGCGCTCCTCGGAGCGGTCGAGTTCGGCCTGGTCGAACTCCGTCGCCCGGATCGTCTCCTCGATCGCGCTTCGCGATTCGTCGAGCGCGACGAGCACCGAATTCAGCGCCGCCATGGCGGGATCGAGGAGCGGCCCGAGTTGCGCGCCGCGCCGTTCGAACTTGCGCAGGACGGCCGATATCGCCGGCACCGGCGAGGCGCGTCCCGCCACCGCATCGAGCGCGTCGGTCAGGTCCGTCGCGATCTTCTCCGACTGCATCATGATCTGGCGGCGCTCGGTGAGGCTCTCCTCCTCGCCAGGCTCGGGGGCGAGTTCTGTCAGTTCGGCATGGGCGTGGGACAGATACTCGGCCTCGCGCCGTATCGTGGCCAGCCGCGCCTCCTGCGACGCCACCTCGGACCGCAGCTCGCGAACCCGCTTGGCAGCTTCGAGGACCGCCCTTACCTCCCCTTGCAGACCCGCATAGGCGTCGAGGATGTCGCGATGCGTTGCCGGATCAACCATCGCGCGATCGTCGTGCTGGCCGTGGATCTCGACGAGCGCGGCGCCGATCGCCCGCAGGGCTTGCACGCTGACCGGCTGGTCGTTGACGAGCGCGCGGGTGCGGCCGTCCGCGAACTGGATGCGCCGCAGGATGAGGTCGCCGTCGACGTCGAGGTCGGCCTGGCGTGCGAGCGTCCGTGCCGGATGGTCGGCCGGGATGTCGAACACCGCCGTGACCTGCCCGCGGGTCTCACCCTGCCGGACGAGCGTGCCGTCTCCGCGTCCGCCGAGCGCGAGCGAGAAGGCATCGAGGAGAATGGATTTGCCGGCGCCGGTCTCGCCCGTGAGCACGCTGAGGCCGGCCGGGAATCGAAGATCCAGCCGGTCGATCAGGACGATGTCCCGGATCAGGAGCTCCGCGAGCATGCCGGCGGAAGCCTAGAGTGAAAAGAACGAAAAGGGAACCGGGATGAACGTGGTTGACGCGGGCGAGCTCACGGGCCCGCGTCAGTGCTCAAGCTGTCCTATTGGCCGAGCGTTGCCGTCCTGATGCCGCGGAACGCGCGGCTGATCCAGGACTGGCTTTCCTCGCGCGGCTCGAGGCCGCCGCTCTGCAGGAGCGCGAAGGCGTCCTTGTACCAGGGACTGTCCGGGAAGTTGTGGCCGAGCACGGCGGCGGCGGTCTGCGCCTCCTGCGTGATGCCCAGCGCCAGATACGCTTCCGTCAGGCGCTCGAGGGCCTCCTCGACGTGCCGCGTGGTCTGGTACTTCGACACGACCTCGCGGAAGCGGTTGATCGCCGCCGGGAAGTTGCGCTTCTCGAGATAGTACCGCCCCACCTCCATCTCGCGGCCGGCGAGCTGGTCGCGGGCGATCTGGATCCGGCTACGGGCGTCCGACGTGTACTCCGAGGTCGGGTACTTCTGGACAAGCTCCTGCAGGGCGGTGAGCGCCTTCTCGGAGCGATCCTGGTCGCGCGTGACGTCCGGGATCTGGTTGTAGTTCGACATCGCCAGGAGATACTGCGCGTAGGCGGCATCCTTGGTGTTCGGGTACTTTGTCAGATAGCTCTTGGACGCCGTGATCGCGTCCTCCCACTTCTGCGCTTCGTAATTCGAATAGGCCTCCATGATGAGGCCGCGGCGCGCCCATTCCGAATACGGATAGTTCTTGCTGATCTGCGCGAACTTCTTGGCGGCGCCATCGTGGTCGCTGCTCTTCATGCGGCCGAGGCCGTCGTCGTAGATCTTCTCGGCCGGGATATCCGGCACGATCTTCATCTCGTATTTCTCGCCCTTGTCGAAGGGATTGATCGACGCGAGCGTATCGCAGCCGGCGAGCGTCAGAGCGCTGGCGGCGACGAGGGCCGCCTGGACGGCGACGCGCGCACCACGCACCGTGACAGCTAAGTCGAGTGACATGCTCGAGACATCCTCTTGCGTCCGATCGGACCGCGGCATTGCTCGGGCATTTACACGATCCCTGCACGCCTCTCCAAGCCCGCAGGCCCCGAAAGCGGGGGAGCGCAGCTTCCGGGCCACAGCCCGGATACGGGTCAGCCCAGAGAGGAGATCAGTGCACGTCGGGTGCGAAAGCCGGAACGGACATGCCGCTCCTGATCTCCGCGTAACCCGTCTCGCGCCGTGATCCGTCCACGATCGCGTAGTTCGCCCGGTCCGAAAACAGCTCTTTCAAGACGGCGACATTGAGGCGATGGCCGCCGCAAAACGACTTGTAGGTTGCGAGCAGCGGATGGCCCGCGAGGGACAGATCGCCGATCGCGTCGAGCATCTTGTGGCGCACGAACTCGTCCGCGAAGCGCAGACCCTCGGGATTGATGACCTTGCCCTCACCGACCGCAACGGTGTTGTCCAGCGACGCCCCGAGCGCGAAACCCGCCTTCCAGAGCTTCTCGACGTCGCCGATGAACCCGAACGTGCGGGCTCTCGCGACATCCCGGCGATAGGCGTCCGGCGACACGTCGAGCACCTTGCGCTGACGGCCGATCACCGGGTTGTCGAACTTGATCTCGACATCGACCTGGAAGCCTCGCGCATTCGGGCGAAGCTCGGCCCAGCCGATGCCCAGCTCGACGCGCACGGTCCGCAGGACCCTGAGATGCCGGCGTGCCACGCGGCTTCGCGTGATTCCGACCGCGTCGATCGCCTCGACGAAGGCCTGGGCGCTGCCGTCGAAGATCGGCACTTCCGGGCCGTCGATCTCGACGAGGAGATTGTCGATCCCGAGGCCGCACAGGCAGGACATCAGGTGCTCGATCGTCGCAACCGCGCCGCGCTCACGATCGCCGACGACGGTGCAGAGCTCGGTCGCCGTGACAGCGAGGCCGCGGGCCTCGATCAAACGATCCTCTCCGCCGGGAAGTCCGGTGCGGAGAAACACGATGCCATGATTGGCTTGAGCTGGGTGGAGGTGGAGATTGACCGGCTTGCCCGAGTGCACACCGATGCCGGAAAGCGAGACCGGCGCGGCGAGCGTAGCTTGTTGACTTTGCTTCATTCTCTCACCTCGGGCCGAATTCCATCACTGCGTGACTTCAGGTCCCGCTGCTTCCGGATCTCGCCCGCTGTTGATGCCCCACGTGGACGGCACCCAATTGAACGCGAGGGCGCGCTGTCCTCAACTCTTAACGTGGCCGCACATTAGGTAGGGCGGGTCTCAACGCAAATCACGCTTTCTTACGCTCTGTTACACATGTCGGTAACGAAACGGCCCCGGACGTTTCCGTCCGGGGCCGCAAGTGTCGCCTCAGCCTCAGCTCGACTGGCGTCGAAGGAAGGCGGGGATCTCCAGATGGTCATCTTCCGTCGGGCGCGGGGCAGGCGCAGGGGTGCGGCCCTGACGGTCGAGGTTGCCCTTCGCGGGAGCGAAGGCCGGAGCCGGAGCCTGGCGGCGGGCATAGTCGGCCGGAGCCGCGGCCGGAGCAGGCTGGCGAAGCGGTGGAGCGGCGGGGGCCAGCGGAGCAGGCTCTGCCGGCGCTGCAGCCGGCGCGGGCTCGTCGCGGCGACCGAAGCCGACGGTCGCCAGGCGCTGAAGGAGCGACTTGCGGTCGTTGGAGGCAGCCGGGTCGCCCTCGCCGCGCGCCGCACGGAGCTGCTTCTGGGCCGGGACAGGAAGGTCTTCCACCCGCGGCATGCGGGTCGGCCGCATCGCGCGCTCTGGCGCCGGCGGGATGAACGCCGTGGGCGCATCTTCCGGTTCAGCCTGCGCCTCGGGCTCGGCGAAGGATTCGAAATGCGCACCCTTGGCCTGGGCCGGGGTAAGCACGACGTCCTCGTGCACCGTCGGCGCGGGCTCGGCCGCCTGCTTGACGATCTCGGCGGCGCGGGCGGTGCCGGGTGAGGTCTCGAGCGTGACCGGACCCGGTTCGGGACGCGGCGCCGACACCGTCTGGACGGCGCGGGCGCGGGCCTCGGCCCGAAGGCGCTCGGCAACCTCGGCGATCCGCTGCTCCGTGGCGGAGATCGGCGCTTCCGCGATCGCCGGCGCGGCGG
>CAXUKK010000010.1:9118-18951 GCA_964251455.1 uncultured Enterovirga sp. | reverse complement strand
AGCGAGGGGATCACATTACGACGTGTCACATCCCTCTCAGCGCGATATCCTCACCATACCGGCTCGTCGGCCTCTTAAGCCGGCTTACCTCCGTAAGTTCGTGGCCTTCGTGGAAGCAGTGGAGAGGTCGGGCCATGTACGTCCGTGACTACTTCGTCGAGTTTCGTCTGCTCGCGAAAGAGGAGGGTGGCGGCTGGATGGCGACCGTTCCGGACCTTCCCGGCTGCATGTCCGACGGCGAGACGATCGACGAGGCGGCCGAGAATGTAAGTGATGCCATCGATTGCTGGCTCGCCGCGGCGCGAAGGCTCGGCAGAGAGATCCCCCGCCCCGCAGACGCTCTCCTCAGAAACGCCTGACCCGCTCCTACCGAGCCGATATTCGAATGTCGTCTAAGAACTTCCCCGCCGCATACCAGGCGAGCGCCGGCTCGCCGCTTACGGCAGACCGGCCCTTCTACGAGCGCGTCGCCTCCGCCGCGGGCCGCGAGTTGGTCGACAGCTTCACGATCCCGATCCGTACCGGACGCGCCTGGGAGGTTCCAGCCGGGCACGTCTTCCGGCTGCTCACGGTGGACGGGCCGCAGGTTGGTGACCTGAACATCTGGAACCGTCACAATCCGCGCGAGCGCTTCTGGGCCGCGCGGACGCGGCAGCTTCATGCCGCGCATGTCACGACCTTCGACCGGCTCTGGTCCACCCTGCCCTACCTGCGGCCGCTGGCGACGATCACGGCCGACACGCTCGCCGGCTACGGCACGGACGAGTACGGCGCCCGGGTGCACGACCTCCTCGGCACGCGCTGCGACCCCTACGTGAACAAGCTGCTGACAGGCGAGGATTTCGACCACCATTGCCACTCGAACCTGGTGCGGGCGGTCGCGCCGTACGGCCTGACCGAGTTCGACGTTCATGACGTGTTGAACGTCTTCCAGGTCACGGGCCTGAACGCGGAGGACAAGTACTTCATGCGGGACTGCCCAGCGCGGCCCGGCGATCACCTGGAGTTCTTCGCCGAAATCGACCTTCTCTGCGCCCTGTCGACCTGCCCGGGCGGCGACCTTTCGGTGCCACTCTGGGGACCGGATGCGCGCGACCCGATCGACGTCTGCCGCCCGATCGGCGTCGAGGTGTACCGGCTCGATCCGGCGGTTCTAGAGGGCTGGTCGCCGCCCGAAGTCGCGGATTACAAGGGCGGCCATGGCATGCGGCTGAAGACGCCGCCCTGGGAACAGGATCGCGAAACCTAGGTCCCGGCTATGATCCCGCCGCGTTTCCACGGGAGGCGAGCCTCGATCGCCCGAATGCGCGCGCTATGTGCAGCCCAGAACGACCTGGTGGTCCGCGGGGTTCTTAGCGCAGCCACCCTCACCAGCCGCCCCGCTACCCGACGCACTTTCGCACCTGCCGAGAAAACCGGCCCTGACCTGCTCGTTACGGTGCCGAACTCGGCGGCCGGGAGCGGACCCGCAGCCAAGGGCGATCCGATCGATGCCAGGTGGCTCTTCGCACGCCGGCAATATTCCACGGAGAGCGCGGACATGCGCTCCTGGTTGTGACCGGCGCGATACTTCATCAGCGCGCGGCAGAGGTTTCCGTCGGCGCGCTTCCAGGCGTCCGCCAGGTAGCTGACGCCAAGCTTGATGTTCGTCGCGGGCTCGGCGAGTTCCGCGGCACTTCCCTTGAACCCGAGCATCGCGGCGGTCGGCGGCATCACCTGCATCATGCCGCGTTCGCCGTCTCCGCCCACGGCGCTGGAATTGTAACCGCTCTCCACCCGCGCAACCGCATCGGCCACCTCGGGCGGCAGGCCGCGCGCCTTCGCCTCAGCGGCGATCAACGGCAGGTAGAGCTTGCGGCCTTCCGGCAGTCCCGCGCTGATGGCGGGCGTCTCGGGAACGGCCGGCAGATCCGGAAAGGTCCCGGGGCGAACCGGCGGCAGCGGTCGCTCCTTGGCGAAGGCATCGCCTGCACCCAGGGACAGAAATGCCACGAGGGCGGCGACCGACACGGTTCCCGACGTCACGAACAGATCCTCGACCGCGGGCGGCACACCACACGAACCGGGCGTCCGTGTTCCCGAGAGTGTCGCAGGCAAACCTTACTCGAACGCGACCAGTTCCGGGCCGCAGCGGTACGTAGGCCTCGGTTCGAGGCCGTGGCGACTAGTTGATCGCGCACCCATATGCATTGCAGCGCGGCACGCCATCCTGCCTCACGAGAAGGCGATTGAGCAGTCTTCCGGTATCTCATGTCGACCTTCGCCGTTCGCCTGCTCCTCGCGATCCTGATCCTGTTCATCCTGCCCCTGATCACGCACGCGCTCTGGTGGGCGACGCGGGAGGATCTCGCGCCGGATTGGTCGCGGGCCGATTGGAGCAGCGCGAAGATCCTGCCGGAGGCACGGGAGCACCGCCCGGCTCTCATCCGCATCTTCGCGGCGCGGACCGGACGTTGGAAGGGCGTCGTTGCCCATCACACCTGGGTCGTCGTGAAGGAGGACGGTGCCTCGCGCTACACGCGCTTCGACAAGGTCGGCTGGGGCTCACCGGTGCGGACGAATGCCTGGCCGGCCGATGCGCGCTGGTTCGGCAACGATCCACAGCTCGTGCTCGCGCTGGACGGGCCAGAGGCGCAAAGCCTGATACCGGACATCCGCGCCGCCGTCGCGACGTATCCCTATTCGCATTCCGGCGATTACCACGTCTGGCCCGGGCCGAACTCCAATACGTTCGTGGCCCATGTCGTGGCCCAGGTGCCCGGGCTGCAGACATCTCTGCTGCCGACCGCGCTCGGCAAGGATTTCCACGCGCTCGGCGACTTTGTCGGGCTCACGCCGAGCCGCACCGGCTTCCAGCTGCAGTTGGGCGGTTACCTGGGCATGACGATCGGTTGGGTCGAAGGGTTCGAGGTCAATTTCCTCGGCCTCGTGACCGGGTTCGATCTCCGACGGCCGGCTCTCAAGTTTCCGGGCTGGGGTCGGATCGGGCTGCCGGTGTCGACCGAGGCCTAAGGCCGGCGCGAAGGCAGCCTTCGCGCACCGCGACTCGACACGGGGCCACCGTGGAGGTTCAAAGCCGCGTGCACGACGCGGCGACGAAGATTCCCTCCCCGGCCACGAGCCTCCGCTCTGCCTTTGCCGGAGCCGCCGCGACTTTCTCGGGCATCGGCCTCAGCCGCTTCGCCTACGTGCCCCTGTTCCCCGCGATGGTTTCGGCCGGGTGGATCACCGGACCCGAGGGTGCCCTGCTCGGCGCCATGAACCTCGCGGGCTACCTGGCCGGCGTGCTCGGCGGCCGCAGCCTCGCGCGGCGCATCGGAACGGCCCGGGCGCTCGATTGCGGCATGGCGCTAGCGGTGCTCGGCTTCGCGGCATGCGCCATCAATCTCGGCGCGCCTTGGCTCGCGGCCTGCCGGTTCGTCTCGGGTGCCGCGGGAGGCATCCTGATGGCGCTGGCCGGCCCGGCGGTTCAGGGCGCGGTGGAACCGGGCCGCCGCGGCAGGGCCGGCGGGATCGTCATCAGCGGTGTCGGGTTCGGCGTCGTGGTCGCGTCGATCGCCGTCCCCGCAGCGCTCCCGGCAGGCATTCCGGCCACCTGGCTCCTGCTCGCCGGTATCGTCGCCGCTCTGTGGGCAGCAGCCCATCCCCGCTGGCCGGATACGTCGATCGCGCCGCCGCCGGCGGGCACCCCCGCCCGATCGGGCATCCTCCAGGCGGCGTACGGCATCTCCGCCGCCGGCCTCGTGCCGCACATGGTGTTCTTTGCGGATGCAGCGGTGCGCGGTCACGGCCTATCGCCGGCTTTCGGCTCCGTGCTCTGGCTGGTCTTCGGCGCGGGCGGGCTTGCCGGGACGATCCTGGCCGGCAGGATCGTGGACCGGTTCGGCGCGCTCGCCGCCTTCCGCCTCTGGCTCGCCCTGCAGGTCTTCGCACTCGCGACCGCACTGTCCGACGCGCCCGTCCTGCTAACGGGATCCGCCTTCGCGGGTGGTTTCGCGGCCTTGGGCCTCGCCGCCATCGCGCTCGCCAGGGCACGCGAGCTCGCCGGCGCAGCGGCGGGCGCAGTCTGGGTCAGGGCGACCGCAGCTTTTGCGATCGCGCAGGCCGTGACCGGCTTTGCGCTTGCGGCCCTGTTCGGGCGGACGGGGTCACATCAGGACGTCTTCCTGGCCGGACTCGCTCTTTCTGTCGCGGCGCTGCTGATCGCCTTCGTCAACGCCGACCGCGTCGCCGCCGACGCTTGAGGCTCGACGCGGGCACGCCGTAGCGGCAGAAGGCAGCGATGCGGCCGCGCTCCTCGCCCGATCTCGACAAGCTCCTCGCCGGAGACCGGGCGGAACTCGCCCGGGCCATCACCCTCGTCGAATCGACCAGGTCCGACCACCGTGAGGCGGCGCGCGGCCTGATCGACGCCGTGATGCCGCGAACCGGCAAGGCGATCCGCGTCGGCATCACGGGCGTGCCCGGTGTCGGTAAGTCGACGCTGATCGACGCGCTCGGCGCTCATCTCATCGCGGCAGGGCACCGGGTCGCGGTGCTCGCGGTTGATCCGAGCTCGAGCCGCACGGGGGGCGCGATCCTCGGCGACAAAACCCGCATGGCGCGTCTGGCCACAGATCCCGCCGCCTTCGTGCGACCGTCCCCATCCTCCGGCACGCTCGGCGGTGTCGCGGGCCGCACGCGCGAGGCGATGCTACTCTGCGAAGCTGCGGGCTACGACGCGATCCTGGTCGAGACGGTCGGCGTCGGCCAGTCCGAGACGGCGGTCGCGGACCTGACGGACATCTTCGTCGTGCTGGCGCTTCCTGGCGCCGGCGACGAGTTGCAGGGCATCAAGAAGGGCGTGATCGAACTCGCCGACATCATCGCCGTGAACAAGGCCGACGGGCCGGGAGGCGAGAGGGCCGCGATGGCCGCGGCGGATTACCGGGCGGCGCTCCACATCCTGGTCCCGCCGGGCGCGCTGTGGACACCGCCCGTGCTCCTCGTTTCGGGCCTCGCAGAAACGGGCCTCGACCGGCTCTGGGACAAGATCGTCGAGCATCGTGGCATTCTCGACGGCGCGGGCGAGCTCAAGGCCAAGCGCCGGCGGCAGGACACGAAGTGGATGTGGGCGCTCGTCGAGGATCGCATCCGATCGAGGCTGCGGAGCGACCCGGCCCTGCGCGAAAGGCTACCGGCGATCGAGGCGCAGCTCGGCGCCGGGACGCTGTCGCCGGCTGCGGCAGCCGACGAGATCGCAGCGATGCTGGGCCTCTAAGGCGATGGTGAAGCGGCTTCTCGTCACCGGCTTCGGCCCGTTCCCGTCCATGCCTCGCAATCCGAGCGCTGCGCTGGCGCGAGCCGTCGCGGCCTCGCCGCGCTGGCGTGTTCAGGGCGTCGAGGCGCGGGCCCTGATCCTGACGACCGCCTATGCGACGCTCCCAGGAGAGCTTGATCCTGCGCTGGCCGACCGGCCGGACGCCGTGCTGATGATCGGGGTCGCGGGGCGTTCGAGCCGGATCCGCGTCGAGTGGCGGGCGACAGATCGCCGGAGCACGCTGTTTCCCGACGTCGCCGGGGAGCGAGCCGGTGCGAGGGCGCCGACGAAGGGTTCGGCCGTCCGCCGGACGCCCCTGCCATCCCGCAAGCTGCTGCTCGTTCTGCGGCGGCACGATCTGCCGTCCCGGCTGTCGCGCGATGCGGGCCGCTATCTCTGCAACGCGTCGTACTTCCGGGCGCTCGGAACCGGGCTGCCCGTCATCTTCATCCACGTGCCCAAGACGCCCGATCCGGATCGGCCGCGGCAGCTTGGCCATCCGGTGCGGAATGGGCGTTGGGCGCGACGGCTCTCCGCCGCGCTCACCGCAATCGCCGTCGAGTTGCTGCGCGAGAGCGGACCGCGCGTTGCTGCCCGGCGTCGGCTCGGCTAAGCCAGCCGCACCGGCACGGCCGGCGCATGAGGGCGCGGATGCAGACGTTCTTCGTCGAGATCAAATGCAAGCTGGGGAAGACCTATCCGGTGGCGAGTGCGCTCGCGGACCGGGAGATCGCTTCCGAGATCTATTCGACCGCCGGCAACTACGACATCCTGGCCAAATTCCACATCGACGACGCGGTCGATATCGGCCATTTCGTCGCCCAGAACGTCCACCCTATCCCGGACATCGCCGACACCCGCACCATCATCACCTTCAAGGCGTTCTGAGGTTTCAGAGCGCAGAGACGAGGTGCCCGCCATCGACCGCGATGCACGTGCCCGTCATCCAGGCCGAGGCGTCGCTCGCGAGCAGGAGGAAGGCGCCATCGAGGTCGGCAGGCTGGCCGAGCCGGCGCATCGGGATGCGTTTGATCATCGCCTTTCCGGCTTCGCTGTCGAAGAAATCCGAGTTCATCTCCGTCGCGATGTAACCGGGCGCCAGCGCATTCACCCGGATGCCGTAGCGCGCCCATTCGAGCCCGAGCGACGCGGTCAGCTGCATCACGGCCGCCTTCGAGGCCGCATAGACGGGCACGGCGCCCGTGACCCGGAAGGACAGGATGGAGGCGATGTTCACGATCACGCCGCCCTGCCCCGCCTCCCGCCACCGCCGAGCAGCCCCGGTCGACAACAGCCAGACGCCGCGCAGGTTGGTGTCGAGCACGGAATCGTAGAGCTCGAGCGGCACGTCGAGCGCCGGGCGACCGTCGGAGATCCCGGCATTGTTGACGAGCACGTCGATCGGGCCGGCTGACGCGAAGGCCGCCTCGACCGAAGCAGGATCGGTGACGTCGAGCTCGACCGCGCGAACTTCGGGAGAACCGAGTTCCGCGAGCGTCTCGGAAAGTGCCTCCAGGCGATCGAGCCGGCGCGCCGCGACTGTCACGCGAGCCCCGGAGCGGGCCAGCAGCTTCGCGAAATGCTCGCCGAGCCCGCCGGACGCCCCCGTCACCAGCGCGTGACGACCTGCAATCCCCGCAGCAAGGTTCATGGCGCTGTCAGTCCCGCGTGCCGCGGGCGAGCAGCTGGGCGTTGGTCCGCTCGAGCCGGTTGGCGAGTTCCCGCATCACGGCGATCGACATCTGCGGAAACTGGCTCAGCAGTTCCAGGAAAACACGCTTGTCGATCCGCAGCGCCGAGGACGGCTCCGTCGCGACCACGCTCGCAGAGCGCGGCGTGTCGGACAGGATGCCCATCTCGCCGACGAGGGCGTTCCGGCCAAGCTCCGCCACCTTCACGCTCCCACCGGGATTGTCGAGGATCACGTCGGCGCAGCCCTCGAGTATGACGTAGGCGGCGTCGGCCGCGTCGCCGTGCGAGAAGAAGGGCTGCCCTTTCGCGAAATGAATGCGCTCGGACGTGAACGCCAGGAGCTTCAGACGGGAAGGATCGATGTCCCGGAACATCGGCACCTGCCGTAGCGATTGAACTTCCGTGTCCAGCGTCATTGACGTGATCCCACCTGTCTACTCGGCCGCGGCCCGGGCGGGGTCGGCCCGCGCATCGTCGCGGGGCTCCACCTGCCGGACCTCGGCTGCGCCATTCTGGAATTGGACGATCACGTCGAACAGAGCCGACCGGCGATCGTTCGGCAGGACGGCCATCAGGGTCCGGCCTTCGGTCTCGTCCAAGAGCATTTCGAGCACCGACCCGGCCTTGCTCTCGCCGAACGGCGCAAGCGCGCCGTCCACGATGAGGATGTCGGGCTGCTTCACGATGCATCTCAGCAGGTTGACGCCGGTGCGCTGAGGCGAGGTGAGCAGGCGACCCGCAGGCCCGACCTGATGGTCGAGGCCGACCCGCTCGATCCCGCCCCGGAGCGACATCTCCTTGATAATCTCCGCGCCGACGAGGCGCACCCGCTCGCGGGCATCCGCGGTGCGCTCGTTCACCCGGCCGAAGAGCAGGTTGTCGCGCACGGTCGCGGCCGGGTTCAGGTTCTCGGGCTCGTAGAACCGGACATCGTCGCGCCCATGCCGCGCCAGGATCTCGCGAACCTGCGCCCGCCCGGCGAGCAGCCGCTCGACCATAGCGTCGTCGACCAGCCCGAGGCGGTGCCGGGGTTCGATATAGGGAAGTGTGAGCGCCAGGAGCCGCTCGCGATCGTCCCGGGTCGCCCCGGCCCTGCCGGATAGGCCAAGGCGCTTCAGGATGGCCTCGAACTCGCCGAGCTCCTCCGCGTGCACGAAGGAGAACTGGTCGAACAACGGGTGCCCGAGCGGAAGCCCGCGGAAGATGTCGACCATCGTCTCGGCGATCCGGGCGCCCATGTGGACCATGTCCTGGGTCAGGTCGGACCGGTCCAGCGCCTCGCGGAAATGAAGATCGTCGGCCAGGGCTCGGCCCATCAGGCTCTGACTGGTCGGGACGCCGAAGAGGAGATTTTCGGCGACGGTCGCGTGGACGTTGTAACGCTCGGGATCGAAGCGTTCGACGAGTTCCGAAAGACCCTCCTCTTTGAGGCGCTCGTGCAGCCGTCCGCGTGCCTCCACGAGCCGTTCGGCGAGGTCCGGGTGCCGCCCCGTGTCGATCGTACCGGCCAGTCCGAACCGGTAAAGATCGTCTTCCAGCCCCATCCGGCCGAGGAGGCCGATGATCCGCTCGTCCAGTTGCTCGCCGTTCTCCGAGCCCGAGCGCGTCGTGTCGATCCAATCCGCTTCGGGCGTGTCGAGGGGATTGCCCGTCCGCGAGGCTTCCAGGCGGCGCAACCGCTCGATGTCGTTCTTCTCGGCGTCCGCCAGCGGCCGCTCGCGCAGGCCGTACAGGATGTTGTCGCGGATGCTGCCCGGAAACAGGATCGGCTCGACCCCGGCATAGGCGATGCGGCGGCCGACGACACCGCCCGCGAGGCCAGTCAGATCGTGTCCGGCGAGCCGAACCTCGCCCGAGAACTCGACCGGGCGACGGGCGACAAGCCGCGCGAACATGCTCGCGGCCGCGCCGCCATCTGCCGCGAGCGCGACATGTGCAGGGAGGTCAAGATGCAGGCTGGCGCGGTTGACGAGCGCGCCGCCGTGCGGATCGAGGATCGTCAGGTCCTTCACGTCGAGCGGGCCGACGAGTTCGATATCGTCACCCTCGGGGTCGCCGGCATGGTCCGGCAGCAGCTTGTCTGCCGCGAAATACGCGACGACCTGGTCGTACTTGACCTGTACGTCGAGGCGCTGCTGGTCCCAGTCGATCAGCTCCTTCAGGGGCGGAGGCAACTCGCGATAGGCCGCGATGACGGCGACCAACTGGCCGATGTCGAGACGGCCCTGCAGGGCGAAATAACCGCCGAAGGCGTAGAAGAAGAACGGCGTGAGCTGCGCGAGCAGGTTGTTCAGGAATTTGACGACGAATTTCCGCTTGTAGATCCGGAAGCGGATGTCGAAGAGCTCGTAGAGCCGGTGGCCGATCTCGGCCCGCTCCCACCGGCCCGTGTTGTGGACATGCACGGCCTCCATGCCGTCCACCACCTCGCTGATGCGGCCAGCAAGCCGCCGCGACGCGATCTGCCGCATGCGCCCGAGCCGCAGCAATTCGCGTCGCATCCGCGGGATGATGATGAACTGGACGCCGACAACCGCAGCGGCCGTCAGCCCGAGCCAGACGCTCTGCATGAGGATGAAGAGGAGAGCGGTCGCGGCCTGGGTGCCGAGGAAGACCGGCTGGACGAAAGCGTCGCCGATGAAGCCGCCGATCGGCTCGACCTCGTCCTTGATGATGGTCGCGGCTTCGGACGACTTCACCGTCCGGAGGGTTTCGGGCGTGAAGCGCAGCGCCAGGCTGAACAGCTCGAAGCGCATGCGTCGCATCATGCGCTCGCCGAGGGCGCCCTTCTCCACGTTGATCCAGTACTTGAAGGCGCCGTTGATCAAGACGAAGGCGAGGA
>CAXUKK010000010.1:0-9108 GCA_964251455.1 uncultured Enterovirga sp. | reverse complement strand
AGCGATACTTGAAACCAACCGGCCGCAGTATCAGCGCCGCCAGGACCAGGAACACGAAGACCAGCGACAGGCCGAAGAGCAGGTGCAGCCGCCCGACCTGATAGCCTTCGAACATGTCGAACCGGTATCCCCCGAGCCATTTGGGGAGCGCGAAGCTGACGTCGAGAAACGTCGCGGTCTGTCGGCCCTGCTCGAAGGCCCGCCCCTGGATCGCCTCGTTGACGATCTTCCGCGGCAGGTCGAGCGACATGTAATAGAACGGCAGCGATGCGATCACGACCAAGAAGATGATCAGCTGATCGCGCTTCGAGTGCCGCCAGATGTAGCGGAAGAGGCTCTTGTTCATTCGCGCGGGAGACTACCACGCCCGTGGCCGGTGGCGAGAGCTGTTTCGGGAGCCCCGCGTAGAGCCCGAGGGGCAGGATTTCCGCTTCGACGGTGGCCGCACGGCGGGGGGTGCTCGCGACAAAAATCCTGTGCTAGACTGACTTCGTGCTCGCCGCACTTGGCCCACCCCCTCTGCGCGGACCAGAATGCATGGCGTTTGGAGGGGAAGAGGACCGCTGGTCCCCCTATGGAGTGGTGGACGCCCAGCCCGGATCAGGTGGCTCGGCGCGCGTTCTGCTGTACAGCCACGACACGTTCGGGCTCGGCCATCTGAGGCGCTCGCGCGCGATCGCAAATGCGCTTGTCTCCGAGCGGCCGGGCGTCTCCGTCGTCATCATCTCCGGTTCGCCCGTCATTGGCAGCTTCGAGTTCGGACGAGGGGTCGATTACGTCCGCATCCCGGGCGTGACCAAGCAGCCGGACGGCGATTATCGCAGCCTGAACCTGAACCTGCCGGTCGAGGAAGCCGTGCGGCTGCGCGAGGCGCTGATCCTGCAGACAGCCGAAACCTTCCGGCCCGACATCTTCATCGTGGACAAGGAGCCCACCGGTTTCCGCGGAGAGATCATGCCAGCCCTGGAGCTCCTCCGCTCCCGGGGCTGCCGCATCGTACTCGGGGTCCGTGACGTCCTCGACGAGCCGTCGCTGCTCGTCCCCGAATGGGAGCGCAAGGGCGCCACCGAGGCCCTGGGCCGGTTCTATGACGACATCTGGGTCTACGGCCTTCCCGAGGTGTATCGGCCACTCGAGTCGCTTGCGTTGCCAACGCGGCTCGTCCGCCGCACGACATATACGGGCTACCTCCGGCGCGAGGTTCCAACGACTTCGTCACTGGCCCACCATCCGAAAATCACGCGGCAGCCCTTCATCCTGGTCACGACGGGCGGAGGGGGCGACGGCGAGGACGTAATCGACTGGGTGATATCCGCCTATGAATCAGGTCAGGAGATCGAGCTCCCCGCCCTCGTCGTGTTCGGGCCGTTCATCAACCGCGATCATCGGCGCGGATTCATGGAGCGGATCGCCCGACACCCGAAGCTCAACGCGATCGCCTTCGACACGAAGCTCGAACTCCTGATGCGCAAGGCGGCAGGTGTCCTGGCGATGGGGGGATATAATACGTTCTGCGAAATTCTGTCCTTCGACAAGCGCTCGCTGATCGTGCCGCGCACGCGGCCGCGACGCGAGCAGCTCATTCGGGCGATGGAGGCCGAGCGGTTGGGCCTCGTTCGGGCGCTCGTCGAGAACGGCGACGGGCGTGACCCGGCCCTCATGGCCGCGGCCCTGAGAAACTTGCCGGCGCAGAACAAGCCCTCCGACGTCGTCGTGCCAGGCCTGCTGGACGGACTGGACGTCATTCGCGCCCGGTTTTCGGCTGCTCTAGACGGCACGCCCGGATTACAGGCGGCGGAGTGAGGCCGACGCAGAGCGGGAACGGACCGGGCCGCGTCGCGATCCTCGTCAAAGGCTATCCTCGCTTGTCCGAGACTTTCATCGCCCAGGAAATCCGGGGCCTCGAGCTGCGCGGGCTCGCGCTCGACATCTGGTCGCTGCGGCATCCGACGGAGCGCTTCACCCACCCGGTCCACGCGGAGATCGAAGCGCCGGTCCGCTACCTGCCGGAATACCTGTACGTCGAACCGCTCCGGGTTCTGCGCGGGCTCGCGGCCGGCTTGCGGCGGCCCGGCTTCGCCCGCTTCCTTCGCGCCGGCTGGCGCGATCTCGTGCGCGACATGACGCCGAACCGGATGCGGCGACTCGGCCAAGCCCTTGTCCTCGCGCGGGAATTGCCGGCCGATATCGGCCACCTGCATGTCCACTACCTGCATACGCCCGCCTCCGTGGCGCGCTACGCCGCGATCCTGACGGGCCTGCCCTGGACCTTCTCGGCGCACGCCAAGGACATCTGGACGACGCCGGACTGGGAGCTGTCGGAGAAGCTCGCGGACTCACGCTGGGGCGTGACCTGCACGCGCGACGGGTTCGTTCGGCTGGACGCGCTGGCGCCGGCCGCCGGTCGGGTCGAGCTACTTTATCACGGCCTCGACCTCAGCCGGTTTCCCACCCCGCCGGAATCCCGTCCGGCCCGCGACGGCTCGAATCCCGCCGACCCGGTGCGGATCGTCTCGGTCGGGCGGGCCGTCGCCAAGAAGGGGTATGACGACCTACTGCGGGCGCTGGCCGCCTTGCCGCCGGATCTTCACTGGCGCTTCGCCCATGTCGGCGGCGGCGAGTTGCTGCCCACCTTGAAGGGCCTCGGAGAGAGCCTCGGCATCGCCACCAAGGTCGCGTTTATGGGCGCCAAGGCGCAGCCCGAGATCGTCTCGCTCCTGCGCGAAGCCGACCTCTTCTGCCTGCCCGCGAAGGACACAACGAGCGGCGATCGGGACGGGCTGCCGAACGTCCTGATGGAAGCCGCCTCGCAGGAGCTCGCAATCGTCTCGACGCGCTTTGCGGGAATTCCCGAATTCGTCCGGGACGGCCGCGACGGCGTGCTTGTCGCGCCGGGCGATTGGGAAGCGCTGTCGAACGCCCTCAATGGGCTCGCCCGCGATCCGGGCGGCCGGGCGGCGCTGGGCCGATCCGCCTATCGGCACCTGACGGGCGAGTTCGCGGCCGATGCCGGTTTCGACCGCCTGGCGGACCGGCTTCTCGGCTCGGCGAGCCCGCCCGTGCGAACATCCATTCTGGAAGAGGCGGCGCGGTGACGCCCGCGCCGGTCGCCTTCTACGCACCCCTGAAGCCGCCCGATCATCCGCAGCCCTCGGGCGACCGAACGATGGCGAGGCTTCTCATGGCTGCACTGGAGGAGGCTGGCTTCGCGCCCGAAATCGCAAGCCGGCTCAGGACCTGGGAGCCCGCAGGAGAGGAGGCGGAGCAGCGGGCCGTCCACGCGGCGGGTATGACGGAAGCCGAGCGGCTGATCGCCTGCTTCGAGGTGCGTCCAGTCGGGGCACGGCCGCGGCTCTGGTTTACCTACCACTGCTACTACAAGGCACCCGACCATCTCGGACCGTCAGTCGCACGGCGACTCGGCATTCCCTACGTGATCGCGGAAGCATCCCGTGCTCCGAAGCGGGCGAAAGGTCCGTATGCCTTCGCGCATGCGGCTGCGGAAGCTGCGATCAGCCAAGCCGATGCCCTGCTCGTCATGACCGCACACGACCGGGAATGCCTCGAAACGGCGATCCTCCCCGGACAACGCCTCGTCCACATTCCGCCATTCGTGGACACCGCATTGGCCGCCGTGCCCCGGCTCGGACCCAGCGGGACAGCCAGCCCGCGCCTGCTGGCGGTCGCCATGATGCGCGCGGGCGACAAGCTCGCCTCGTACCGGATCCTCGCTTCGTCGCTCGAACGGATCCGCCACCTCGCCTGGACGCTGGACATCGTCGGCGACGGGCCGGCCCGGCCGGAGGTCGAGCGCATCTTTGCCCCGTTCGGCGGCCGCGTGGCGTTCGCGGGGGTGCACGACCCGGCGGGCTTGGCCGGGCGCTACGACGCAGCCGATCTCCTCGTCTGGCCGGCCGTCAACGAGGCCTACGGCATGGTGCTGCTGGAGGCGCAGGCGCATGGCTGCCCCGTGGTGGCGGGCCGCTACGGCGGCGTACCTGATGTCGTCCAGGACGGCGTGACGGGTCTTCTCACCACGCCGGGCGATGCCGCCTCGTTCGGGTCGGCGATCGCGGACCTCCTCGCCCACCCGCCGCGACGCGCGGAGATGGGCGCCGCGGCAAGCCGCTTCGTCACAACCGAGCGCAGCCTCGGCAAGGCGGCCGGCATCCTGCGCGAGGCGCTCGGCCCGCTGCTCGAACGGCCCATCGCGGCATGAGCCTGCGCGTTCTCATCGTCGTCACGCATCTGGTCGGCGCAGGGCACCTGACGCGCGCCGCCGCAATCGGGCGCGCGCTCGCTGCCGCGGGCCAAGACGTCACGCTCGTCACCGGCGGGCGCCCGACCCCGCTCGTCGCAAGCGAGGGTCTGCGGCTCGTCCAGCTTCCGCCTTTGCAGGCCAGGCCTGAGAATTTCACGACGCTACTGGACCAGTACGGCCTGCCAGCCGGGCCGGACGACCTCGCAGCCCGGCGCGTGCTTCTGTTGCAGACGCTCGCCGATGCGCGGCCGGACGTGATCCTCACGGAGCTGTTTCCGTTCGGCCGGCGCGTTCTCCGCGACGAGTTCATGGCCCTCCTGGCCGCAGCAGACGCCGCTCGGCCGCGACCGCTGATCGCATGCTCGGTCAGGGACATCCTGGTCGCGCCGGCGAAGCCGGGGAAGGTCGCGACCGCGCACGAGACGCTCGCCCGGTACTACGACGCGGTGCTCGTCCACGGCGATCCGGCGATCGCGCCGCTCGAAGCGTCGTGGCCGGTCGGAGACGCCGTCGGCGCACCGGTCATCTATACGGGCTACGTGGATGCGGATGACGTACCGCTGCCTCTCCCCGAGACCGACGAGATCCTGGTCTCGGGCGGCTCGAGCGCCGCGGCCTTGCCGCTCTACCGGGCTGCACTCCAGGCCGCGCGACTGGTCCGCGACCGCCCCTGGCGCATCCTGGTCGGCCGTGGGGTTCAGGCGGCCGACATGGCCGCCCTCGCAGCCATGGCTCCACCGAACGTCCTGATCGAGCACGCCCGGCCCGATTTCCGAAGCCTGATGGCCGCCAGCGCGCTCTTCGTCGGGCAGGCCGGCTATAACACCGTCGTCGATCTTCTCGCGGCAGAAGCGCGCGCCCTGCTGGTGCCGTTCGAGCAGGGCAACGAGACCGAACAGCGGCTCCGGGCCGAGCTGCTCGCTGCCCACGGGGTCGCGACGGTGCTGCCCGAAGCCGAGCTTTCGGCTGAGCGGCTCGCCGCCGCGGTGCGGGACGCGCTCGCAAGGCCCCGTCCGACCGGGATGATCGTCGAGCGCGAGGGGGGACGGCGCACGGCCGAGATCGTCGCCGAGCTTGCGCGCGGCCGCGTCGGGCTGCCGGCATGAGCCTCGCCGCATTGCGGACCGTGCTCGATCGCGCCGCCGACGCGGCGGTCGAGCTGAAAGTGTGGTGGCGGGACGATGACGCCGTCGCGGCCAGCCCTGCCCTCGAACGGCTTCTCACGCTTAGCCGCGAGTTCACGATCCCGATCGCGATCGCCGCGATCCCGACAGGGATCCAGCCTTCTCTACCAGCCCGTCTCAGGGAAGAGGCCGGCACCCGACTGCTCGTGCACGGCTTCAGCCATACCAACCACGCTGGACCGGGCCGGAAACCAGCAGAGTTCGGAGCAGAGCGCCCGCTTCCGGCCCGTTCGGTGGACGCCAAGGCTGGCCTGGCGAGGGCGCGCGAGCAAACGGGCGAGCTCCTCCTTCCGGTTTTCGTCCCACCCTGGAACCGCATCGCTCCAGGTCTCGCCACCGCCCTACCCGGTCTTGGTTATGTCGGGCTGTCGACATTCGGGCCGCGTGAGCCGGTCCCGGGCCTCGTCGTCGCGAACACGCATCTGGATCCGGTCGATTGGCGCGGATCACGCGGTGCGGTCGCGCCGGAGCGCCTGGCCGCCGCGCTCGAGCGCGCCCTGGAGTCCCACGATCCCGGGCCGATCGGCATCCTCACCCACCATCTCGTTTTCGACGAAGCGCTGTGGACGTTGACGCGACGTCTGCTGGAGCATCTGTCGAGCCATCAGGCCATCCGCTTTCCGGCTCTCGACGAGATCTGGCGTCCGTAACAGCGTCATTGAACTGTGATCGATTTAATGACTTAACCTAAGCAGACGAAGCAGATAGCCGAGGCGATCGCGAGTGCAGGCGCCGCTCCTTTCCGTGCGTGACCTCTTGGTGGAGATCCGCTCCGACCTCGGCGTGCTCAAGGCCGTCGACGGCCTGACGTTCGACATCCCGCGCGGCAAGACGGTGGCAGTCGTGGGCGAGTCCGGCTCCGGCAAGTCCGTCACGGCGCAGGCCATCATGCGGATCCTGCCGAAGGTCGCGACGATCGCGGGCGGCAGCATCCTGTTCGACGATCCCGCCGACAAGCATCCGCCGCTCGACATTGCCGCCCTGCCGGTCGACAGCGAGCGCCTGCGGCAGCTGCGCGGCGGCCGCATCGCCATGATCTTTCAGGAGCCGATGACCTCGCTGTCGCCTCTGCACACGGCGGGCGACCAGGTCACGGAAGCCCTCAAGGTGCACGCCCGCGTCAGCGATGCCGAGGCCAAGGAGCGTGCGGTCGAAGTGTTTCACCGCGTCGGCTTCCCCGATCCGAAGCGCGCGCTGATCACCTATCCGTTCGAGCTCTCCGGCGGTCTCCGGCAGCGGGCCATGATCGCAATGGCGCTGATCACCCGGCCGGCCCTGCTCATCGCAGACGAGCCCACGACTGCCCTCGACGTCACCACGCAGGCGCAGATCCTGGATCTCCTGAAGGAGCTTCAGGCCGATACGGGAATGTCGGTCCTGCTCATCACGCACGATCTCGGCGTGGTGGCGAACATGGCCGACGACGTCGTCGTCATGTATCGCGGCCGCATGATGGAGACGGGCGGACGGGAGGACATCTTCCGCCGACCCGAGCACCCTTACTTGAAGGCGCTCATGCGTGCGGTCCCGCGCTTCGCCATGAAGCCCGGCGAGCGCCTGACGCCCCTGCGCGAGGTGAAGAGCGCCGCGACGGTCGGCAAGTCGGTAGCCGTCGATTGCGTGCCGGCGCGAAACGTCCTCGAGGTCAAGAACGTCAGCAAGACGTACACTCTGCGATCCGGCTGGTTCAGCGGCAACGCGCGGCAGATCCGGGCCGTGAACGACGTCTCGCTCGCGGTCCCGTGCGGTAAGACGCTCGGCCTCGTCGGCGAATCCGGCTGCGGCAAGACAACGCTGTCCAAGATCATCTCGCGCGCCCTCACGCCGGATGGGGGCTCCGTCCTGTTCGACAACGGAACGGGCCCGCAGGAGGTGCACGGGCTTACGGGCAGTGGCCTCACGGCTTACCGGCGGTCCGTGCAGTTCGTGTTCCAGGATCCGTTCTCGTCCTTGAACCCCCGCATGACCGTCTACGAGTTGCTGACGGAGCCGCTCCGCATCCACAACATCGGCACGCCCGACGAGCGCTTCGAACGGGCTAAGGCACTCTTGGACATGGTCGGGCTCGATCGGCGGAGCCTGCGACGCTATCCGCATTCCTTCTCCGGCGGGCAGCGCCAGCGGCTCGGGATCGCCAGGGCGCTCGCGCTCGAGCCGCAGGTTCTCCTCTGCGACGAGCCGGTCTCGGCGCTAGACGTCTCGGTCCAGGCGCAGGTACTCAACCTTCTCAAGGACCTGCAATCGGCACTCGGCCTCTCGTACCTCTTCGTCTCGCATAACCTCGCGGTGGTCGATTACATCGCCGACATCATCGCCGTGATGTGCCGGGGCTACATCGTCGAGCAGGCCCCTGCCGTCGATCTCTTCCGCGAGCCGCGCCACCCCTACACCAAGGCGCTGCTCTCCGCGGTGCCGGATCCGGACCTCGACCGCCCGCTCGATTTCACCCGGCTGCGATCCGGCCGGTTCTCCGAACCGGCGGCCTGGCCGGAACCCTACCGGCTCGCAGGTGAGGATTCCGGAACGATGGTTGCCGTGTCGCCGAACCATTTCGTCCGGACGATGTCGCCGGCCCTTCAGGAAGCAGCATGATGCGAAGACATGCGCTCGCTTTCATCGCTCTGTCGGCGTTGCTCCTGCCCGGAGCCGCGCGAGCGCTCGACTACGTCGAGACACCGATCCTGCAGGACCGCGTCGCGCGGCGGGAGTTGCCCCCGATCGTGGAGCGGCTCCCCAAATCTCCGCTGGTCGTCGACCTCGGCGCCCATAAGCGCGAGGTCGGAAAGCCGGGCGGCGAAATCATCTCGCTCGTTGGGCGCGCGCGGGATATCCGCTACCTCTCGGCGAGCACTTATGCTCGCCTCGTCGGCTACACCGAGGATCTCAAGCTCGAGCCCGACCTACTGGAAAGCATCGCGGTCGAACAGAACCGCGTCTTCACGCTGACGCTCCGGGAAGGACATCGCTGGTCGGACGGGCATCCTTTCACGACCGACGACTTCCGGTTCTGGTGGGAAGACGTCGCCAACAACAAGGACCTGAGCCCGGCCGGGCTCCCGGATTTCCTGCTGGTCGACGGCAAGGCGCCGCGCTTCGAGGTGCTCGATGCGCGCGTCGTCCGGTTCAGCTGGGATGGACCGAACCCGCGCTTCCTGCCGACGCTCGCGCAACCCCGCGATCCGTTCATCTATCGACCGGCGCATTACCTGAAGCGCTTTCACGGCAAATACGCCGACAAAGCCCGCCTGGACGAGGCTGCCAAGAAGGCGAAGCTGAAATCCTGGGCCGGGCTCTTCAATCGCCTCGACGACATGTTCGAGAGCTCGAACCCCGACTTGCCGACGCTGCAGCCGTGGAAGATCTCGACGGCCGCGCCGGCGACCCGGTTCAACTTCGACCGGAACCCCTTCTACCATCGGGTCGACCCGGCGGGTCAGCAGTTGCCCTATCTCGATCGCATCGTGCTCGACGTCGCGGCGGGCGGGCTCATGGCGGCCAAGGCGAATTCGGGCGATTCCGACCTGCTCTTCCGCGGCCTTAACATGGGGGACATCCCGATCCTGAAGGAAGGCGAGAAGGCCAAAGGCTTCAGGACGCTGATGTGGCCGTACGCGCGCGGCAGCGAGATCGCTCTCTATCCGAACCTAACGGTCACGGATCCCG
>CAXUKK010000009.1:0-18969 GCA_964251455.1 uncultured Enterovirga sp. | reverse complement strand
ACCGCGTCGGCGCCAACTACCTTCAACTGCCGATCAACGCGCCGCAGCCCGGCGTGAAGGTGAACACGAACCAGCGGGACGGCCAGATGACCTATCTGGTCGACGGCCTCGGCCAGTCGAAGCATGTGAACTACGAGCCGGGCTATCTCGGCCGTGGTCTCGCCGAGGCGGAGAAGCCCGCGACGGAGTACCACCAGTACGTCGAGGGTCATCTCGGCCGCTACCAGCCGACCCGGGTGCAGGACGACTACACCCAGGCCGGCGAGCGCTATCGCACCTTCGAGACCTGGGAGCGCGACGACCTGATCGCGAACATCTCGGGCGACCTGAAGGCCTGCCCGAAGGAGCTGGCGCTCCGGATGGTGTGGCACTTCTGGCATTGCGACGAGGATTACGGCCGCCGTCTCGCCGAGGGCGCGGGTCTCGACCTGCAGGAGGCGCTGAAGCTCGCGCCGCTGCCGGGCAAGCCGGCGCCGGGCCAGAACCGGACGGGTTCGACCTACACGGATGGCAAGCTTGAGGGGGCTCCGCAGCTTCAGGCGGCGGAATGATCCTGTAATCCCCTGATCGGGATCGTTTGAGTCTTGAGGACGGCCGGGCGAAAGCCTGGCCGTTTTCGTTACGAGGCGGGCCTGAGGGGGATCACCCGCCAGGCGAGGAGGTCGCCGTCGCCTGCGAGCAGCGGCTCGAGCCACGAGGCACGCGCGCCGGAGGCGAGGGCATGGGCGAAGCTGTCCGGCTGCCCGGCGACCCAGGTCCGGCAGATGGCGACCATGCCGGCGCCGGTCCGCTGGACCTCGCGGCTGAGATCCGCCTCCGTGCCGGAAAACCCCCTGAGAGCGGCCTCGATGCCACCCGCAGCCCGGTGATAGGGCGCGGCCACCACCGAATGCGGCGTGTAGAGCAGGATCGTCGTCCCGAGATCGATCGGCGCGAGGATCGTGGCCGGGGCGGCTCCGGCAATGCGCATCAGACTGCTCTCCTCGGCGCAGTCGGAGAGTTGCCGCGAGATCGCGACGGACGGGGTCCGCCCGACGATGTGCTGAAACGCGAGCACGGGCAGCGCGGCGACCTTGCCGAGCATCAACAGCGCCAGCGCCAGTGCGGCGACGAGCCGGCCCGGCCGCTCACCGATGCCGATACGCGCCACCGCCCGATCGAGTGCCAGCCCCGCGACAATGGGGAGCGCGACGGACGCGATGTAGATTCCCCTGAGCTGCAATGTCGAAATGACAAGGCCGACCGTGAGGAAAGCCGCGAGAAACAGGGTGCGATCGCGGTCGCTTGCGCGCCCGGCGGTCCGGACCTGCGTCAGCAGGTATCCGGCCGCGACCGCGAGCGGCAGCATGCCGCCCGCGACCATCTCCGGCGTGTAGGCCAGAGCGGACGGGAGTGGGAGCGCCTCCGCCACCTTGCCCAGCCATTCGCGCCGGACGATCTCGGGCAGGTCGCCCAGCGGGCTCAGCGCGCAGCCGCGGAAGAAGACAAGGAACGGCGCGACCGCGACGGCTCCCGCCGCGGCGGCGGCCGCGAGGTGCGCCCGCACGCTGCGCAGATCGAGACAAGCGAGCGCAACCGCGGCTACTCCGCCTGGACAGGCCAGCGCCAGCCAGGGGAGAGAGAGCGCGTCGCAATGCGCGGCGAGCCACTCCGCCGGTCTGGTCTCGGCCGCAAGGAAGAGCGGCGCGGTGAGCGCGAGGGCCAGCCCGAACCCGGCGAGGCGTGCTCCCGCCCAGTCCCGCCCGAGGACCCAGGCTGCCATCGCGGCGATTCCCGCCAGCCCGACGAATGGCAGCGTCTCCAGACCGATCGCGAGTGACATGGCCGCGAGGCATCCGGCCGCCGAGCCGCGCACGAGGGCTCCGCGAGCCCCATCAGCCCTGTCGCAGAGGCAGATCGTGACGCCGAGCATCGCCAGGATCTGCAGGTTGTGATGGTCGATCCGGCCGGGTGCGAACAGGCCGATCGTGGTCATCTGCGTCGCCGCAAGCACGGCAAGCCAGGCGACCCGGGTGCCGAACCAGCGGCTTGCCGCAAACCAGAGTGTCGCGAGGTAGGCGGACAGGAGAAGAGCGGGCCAGATCGCAGCGACGAGACCGGCGGCGAGCCGCTCGCCGACGAGAGGTCGAAGGCCCAGGATTCCGAGTGCGAGGGGCGCATCGACGATCCGCGACCAGTGCATCGCGATGCCCGGCAGCGGGCCGAGGCGATGCTGCACCTTGTCAAACCAGTCTTGGCCGTGAAGCAGGTCCAGCACCTGGACGAGCCGCATTGCGTCGTCCGTGTCCGGGAGCTTCAGCTCACGGACGATGCCGGCGAGAGGCGCGTTCAGCACGACCATCGCGGCGCTGAACATTGCGAGCGCGGGCAGCAGCAGACGGTCTAGAATCAGCCGGCCGCTCTCCGATCTCGCCGGCGCCGGCGCGACACTCGCCTTCACATGCGGCTCCCCAGGATCGCCGGAGAGTGCCGGGTTGGGCTTAGCGGGCGCTTAAGACGTCCGTTTGTCGGGGTGACCGTTCCGTCGTCGCGGGATTGAGGCTAGGATCGCCGGAGGAGAGGTTCCATGTCCCAGCCGGTGCGCCAAGCCTGGACCGTGCAGGAGTTCTTCGCGTGGCAGGAGCGCGAGGCGGAGCGGTACGAGCTCGTGGGCGGCTTTCCCGTCGGTCTGAGGGCAGGCGCCAGCAACGCGCATGACAGGATCGTGGTGAACCTGGTGGCCGAGCTCAGAAACCAGCTCCGACGTGGTGCGTGCCGTCCCGTCACGGGCGATGGCAGCGTCGAGACCTATCCGGGGCAGATCCGGCGTCCGGATGTCGGGGTGGATTGCGGGCGCTTCGATCCGGCCGGGTACAAGGCTGCAGAGCCTCGGGTCGTAGCCGAGGTGCTCTCCTCCTCAACGCGCGATTTCGACGCCTTCCACAAGCTCGAAGAGTACAGGACGGTCTCCAGCATCACCCACATCCTCCTCGTCGAGCCGAACGCGCCCGAGGTGGCCATGTGGTCGCGCGCGTCGGATGGCACGTGGGAGGCCAGCCGTATCGAGGGAGTGGAGAACACGGTCGAACTGCCGGCTGTCGGAGTTTCGTTACCGATGTCCGAGATCTACGACGGCATCGTGTTTCCGACCGGCGCCGTCCGTCTCGTGTCCTCTGAGTAGGATCACCGGCCGCTGGTCGTCCGAATGATGAGCCGGGCCAGTGGCGCTCCGGTCAGGACGACCAGCAGCACCCTGACGGCCTGGAGCGCCATCACGAAGGGGACGTCCACGTTCGACCCGACCGCAATGATCGCGATGGAATCGATACCGCCGGGGGTCGTGGCGAGGAAGGCCGTCAGCGGGTCGGTATGCCGGACCTGGATGAGGAGCCAGGCCGAGATGCCGCCGAGCCCGATCAGGACGAGCGAGCCGGCGATGATCTGCGGCAGCGCGCGCCAAGCCACCGCGAGCGTCGCCTTGGTGAAGCGCAACCCGACGAACCAGCCGACCCCCGCATAGGCGAGCGCCAGCAGCGGCGCGGGGATCGTCATCTCCACGAGCCCCGCTCCATGGAGCGCGGCGCCCAGAAGCATGGGGCCGAGGAGCGCGCCGGCTGGCAGGCGGAGCAGCTTGCCGAGCGTGGCACCGGCCGCTGCAACGGCGAGCGTTGCGCCGACTTGCCCGAGGTCGCCGATGAGGTCGGCTGGATGCACCGCGCCGTGCAGGGCAGGGGGCTCCCCGGAGTCGAGCACCAACCGTGCGACCAGGGACGCGACCACCACTACGCAGACGACCCGAACATATTGCATGATCGCAACGAGGCGCGGATCGGCGCCCGCCGCATCCGCCATCGCGACCATGGCCGCAGCCCCGCCGGGCGAGGAGCCCCAGGCCGCCACCGAGCCGGGCAGCGAACCGAACCGGCCGAGGAGCCAGCCTACGATTCCACCCGACATGATGGTCGTCATCACGACGAGCAGCATGGCGGGCCAGTCGCGTGCGAGCGAGGCCACGATCCCTCCCGTGATCGAGCTGGCGATGAGGCATCCGACGATGCTCTGCGCCGCCGTGAAAGCCGGGCGGGGCATGCGGATGCGGGCGCCGGAGGCCCCGAACGCGATCGCGGCGATCATGGGACCGAGCAGCAGCGCCGCCGGCAGCCGCGCGGCCTCGAACAGCGACCAGAGGGCCGAGGAGGCGGCGATCAGGCCTGCCCACTCGAGCGCCGTTCGGACGCCGGGATGGGGAGGTCCTGGAGTGATAGAGGGCGTTTTCCTTTTGAGAGGGGATCGACTAAGGCCGCCTGCCAGTCCGGAGCTCCCGTCGCCCGATGTATCCGAAGCCCCGTCACTCACTGTTGCCGAACACCTACGAATTCGAGTCGTTCCCGCTCGTGAAGCCGACGGGCTTCCGGGAGTACGACGCGCGCTGGTGGTTCGGCCACCCCGCCTCCGACAAGCCGCCTGAACTCAACCTGATGGGCGTGCAGGCCCTCGGCATGGGGCTCGGCACCCTGATCGGCCGCATGGGTGTGAAGCGGGAGATCGTGACCGGACATGATTTCCGCAGCTATTCCTCGGCGATCAAATACGCGCTGATCACCGGCCTGATGGCAGCCGGATGCAAGGTGCATGACATCGGGCTCGCCATGTCGCCGATGGCCTATTTCGCCCAGTTCGCGCTCGACGCGCCTGCCGTCGCGATGGTCACGGCGTCCCACAACGACAACGGCTGGACCGGCGTGAAGATGGGCTCGCAGCGGCCCGTCACGTTCGGGCCGGACGAGATGGGCCAACTGCGCGACATCGTGCTCGCGGCCGATTTCGACCTGCCCGGCGGCGGCTCGTACGGCTTCGTCGAGAACTTTCCGGAGCGCTACATGCAGGACCTCACGTCCCGCCCGAAGATCAAGCGCAAGCTCAAGGTCATCGCGGCTTGCGGCAACGGCACGGCGGGCGCCTTCGCGCCCCGCATCCTGGAGGCGATCGGGTGCGAGGTCGTGCCGCTCAACACCGATCTCGACTTCACCTTCCCGAACTACAACCCGAATCCCGAGGACATGGAGATGCTCCATGCCATGGCGGCGGCCGTGAGGGAGCACGGGGCCGACGTGGCGCTGGGCTTTGACGGTGACGGCGACCGCTGCGGCGTGGTCGACGAGACGGGAGGGGAGATCTTCGCGGACAAGATCGGCGCCATGCTCGCACGCGACCTCTCGCGCGTGCACGGGCCCTCGCAATTCGTCGTCGACGTGAAATCGACGGGCCTGTTCATGACCGACCCGGTCTTGAAGGAGCTCGGGGCGAAGACCGACTACTGGAAGACCGGCCACTCCTACATCAAGCGGCGCGTGCAGGAGCTGAACGCGCTCGCCGGGTTTGAAAAGTCCGGGCACTTCTTCTTCAACGCGCCGGTCGGGCGCGGCTACGACGACGGGCTCGTGACCGCGATCGCGATCATCGACATGCTGGAGCGCAGCCCGGACAGGACGATGTCGCAGCTCTATGCCGAGCTGCCGAAGACCTGGGGCTCGCCGACCATGTCACCGCACTGCGCGGACGAGGTGAAGTACGACGTCGCCGCCCGGGTCGTGAAACGCTTGGAAGACATGCAGCGAAATGGTGAGACGGTCGCGGGCCAGCCCATTCGCGATCTCGTCACGGTCAACGGCGTGCGGGTCGTGAACGAGGACGGCACCTGGGGTCTGGTGCGCGCCTCTTCGAACAAACCGGAACTCGTCGTGGTGGTGGAGAGCCCGGTATCCGAGGCGCGGCTTCGAGAGATGTTCGCGGCCGTCGATAAGATCCTGCGCGAGAACCCGGAAGTCGGGGCCTACAACCAGATGCTCTAGGGGCGCCGCTCTGTTCCAGCGTGGTTCCGAGCGACAGGCCGCAGCGTCGCTCGATCGATGATCAGCCAGTGACAGGAGGGCAGGTATTGGTGTTCTCCAACGTCACCTTGTCCGAGTTCCGCACCGGCCAAGGGGTGGAATCCCCGAGCCTGAGCGTACCCGTGATCGTCCTTCCGAAAATCGGGGAATAATCCAGGCTGACGTCGATCAGCATGAAATAGGTATCCTTCACCGGTGACGATGTCGCGGTTTGGAAACCGGTCGGCACCCCCTCGGGTATCTTCGTCCCGAGCGTTCTTTTCACGGAACCAGGACCGCGCGAACAGCTCCAGTCCACCCACCCCTCGTAGTCGTTGCCGTTCTTACGCACTTTCACGCTGGTGACGACCATCTTGAGCCTGGATGCGTCGAAGGGCTGCATGATGACCGCCGCGGCCAGGAAATTGTCCTTGAGCTGATCTGCATTGATTGTCGCAACGCGGGACGACAGGTCGGCGAGACTGCGCGACAGAAGGGTCAGCTTGCGGTCGACGTTCACGGCAAGCGTCACCTCGCTCATGCCGAGCAACATCGTGATCATGACGGGCAGCACGAGGGCGAACTCGACGGCGGCGACACCGTCGATCGCGGTGGGGAAGCGGTGGGTAGACAGCCACTCACGCACCTTGACGCATAGCCCGGTCCAGGCCCGGTTCATCCCGCCCCTCATCAGAATGGCTCCGTGCGGAAAACCGCTGAAGCCATGATGAGACGGTTTCCGCTTGCAAGCCCGGTCTGGTAGCCGAACAGGTTTACGTAAACCGGATATTCCATGGCCGCGCGTACGACGAAGATGCTGTTTGCAGCTGGCGCATCGTACCTGAAGTCCGAGGTGTCAAACACCCTGTTTCGGATCGGAACAGTCACTGTCGCTTCGGAGAATTTGTCGACTTTCCTGATATCCACCCTGATGAGACCATCGCAATTGAACAGAGCTTTTACGTTGCCGCAGACCTTCTTCTTGAAGGCTCCGAGCGGGGTGGGTTCTGTGCCTTGCGTGAAGCTTCCAGTGTAGATTTCCCGCGCGGCATTGGCGACGGCGGTTTCGAGGACCTGCGTCGACCAGAAGGTCAGGGCGACCTCGAGGATTCCGAACAGAAGCCCGAGGAAGACGGGAGAGATGAGAGCGAACTCGACGGCGGTGGCCCCCGATTTCGCGCGGAGGAACCTGCGCAGAGGCGGTGTCTTCCGCCGCCCTGCATCGTCTCGGCCGTGCCAGGCAAGGCTCAGCGGCATGAGATCGGGACTCCAGGGTTGGGCCGCAACATCGGCCACCACTTCGCAGGATTACCCCAAATTACTTGCCGGAGAGTTGAGCCGATCCTCGACGCCAGCTCCCTTCCGCTTTCGCTTAGCGCGAGGTCACGAAGGCGGATTGCTGGTCGGCCTGACCCTTCGTCTCGGAGAAGTAGGCCGGAGCGTCACCGAGCGCGACGGAAGGCTGGCACACCGGCGTGCAGGAATAGGTCTGCCGCTCCATGCCGCGCTGAACCATCACGGTCGAATCCGTCGGGGCCGTGACGCTCACCATGGATTCACCGATCATGCCGCCGGAGGAATCGAGCGCGATGAAATTCGTGACGCCGAAGCTCTTCCCCGTCAGGACGACGACACCACTCTTCTGGATCGCAATGTCGGCGACTCCAGGATTGCCGATGATCACCGTCTGAGTCTTCTCGGGCAGCTTGATGACCTTGGCTCTGTTCACGGCGACCGACAGCTCGCCCCGGCCTGCCTGAACGCCCGGCCTGGAGCTCTCGGTTGCGGCAGGTCGGGTGTCGGCGATGTTGCGTTCGTCGGTCATCGCCACGGCGGCAAGCGGAATCGTGCGCACGCCCTCGCGGGCCATTGCGGCGGGAGACGTCAGAGCGAGAGCCAGCGCCGCCCCGTGCATCCCGTGCCGAACCCACATCCTCGCGTCCATGGCTCGCACCTGCTCGAACAAACGGTCACGGCATTGATGGGCGCGATTGGTGAATTTTGAGTTAGAGAACCGAACTCCGGCACGCGCAGATCACCTCCGGTCTGCATTCCTGTAGGGAGCGTCACGACAAAGCACATCTGCGCCCCTGCAAGGTGTCGCGACGTAGAATTGTGCGGGACCGCCCACCATCAAGGCTACATTCCGAGTGAACCATGGCTAACTACATCGAATTTACGGGTTTCCAGAGGCGCGTTCCGGAGAGCGTTTTAACTATGTCGAAACATGACGGCGATACCGTCACGGCAACTCCGAACACCTGACGGCGAAGGTTCGGATCCCGAGTGGCGACAAGGACAGGACTGAGACGATGACCAACCTCTTGAACCGCTTCGTCAAGGACGATTCCGGCGCGACCGCCATCGAATACGGGCTTATCGCCGCCCTGATCGCGGTCGTGATCATCAGCGCTCTGAGGACGATCGGGTCGAACCTGAACACGGCCTTCGTCCAGATCGGCACCAACCTCGTTACCGCGACCCGCTGAGGCTGGGCCGTGTGTACCTGGGGCTCCGGCGAGACCGGAGACCCAGGTGAGCGCGGGCGGATAAAGGCCGGACGATGCGCCCTCTCGAAATCTGCCTCCTCGTGCTGTTTCCGCTCCTGATGGCCTACGCGGCTGCGAGCGACCTGCTCACGATGACGATCCCGAACAAGCTTTCGCTCGCCCTCGTGGCGGGCTTTCTGGCGCTTGCGGTGATCGGGGGGCTCGCACCCCAGGCAATCGTTCTCCACCTCCTGGCAGGGGGAGTCGTCCTGGCGGGCACATTTGCCATGTTCGCCTTCGGCTGGATCGGAGGCGGCGACGCCAAGCTTGCCGCCGCGACCGCCCTCTGGCTCGGATTCAACCCGCTGCCGGATTACCTCTTCACCGCCGCGCTCGGCGGCGGCGTGCTGACACTCGCCATCCTGGCACTGCGGGCGCTGCCGCTGCCCGGATTTGCGCTCGGCTGGGGATGGCTCTGCCGCATGCACGACCGGCAGTCGGGCGTGCCTTATGGCATCGCGCTGGCAGGGGCTGCGCTCGCGGTCTACCCGCAATCCGAGGTTTGGACCGCCGCTCTCGCGCACTGAGCCGGCCTGTCTACCTGTTCTCCGCGCTGTTCATCTGTAGCTCTCCTAGGTTCGACTGGGCCGCAGACGGCAACCCTGATGTATTCTCTCGCGGTTTCGGAGGATCTATCGTGAGCGGAACGTTAATGGGCCGCGTTTCCGAGACGTTCAATTAACCATGTTTTGACGATTCACGGGCCAAGGTCGTTACGACCGATTGTTGCGTCCGGAAACGTCATTCCATGAAGCCCGCCCGCCTCATCGTACTTGTCACGGCCCTCGGCGCGGCCGGCGTCGCCGCCATGATCATGATGCGCTCCGGCGAGCCGGCGCCGGTCGTGGTCCAGACTCAGACGGCCCCGTCGAAATCCGTCGACGTGCTGGTCGCCGCGGCCGACCTGCCGATCGGGCAGGTGCTGAAGCCCAGCGACATTCGCTGGCAGCCCTGGCCGGCCGACCTCGCCCCGAACGGCGCAACGATCCGCGACAGCGCGCCCAATGCCGCCAAGGAGATCGAGGGGTCGCTCGTGCGCCAGAGTTTCGTCGGCGGAGAGCCGATGCGGCGCGAGAAGCTCGTCCGGGCCGACGGTTCCGGCTTCATGTCGGCGATCCTCCCGTCGGGCATGAGGGCGCTCGCCATCTCGATCGATACCCGCGGCGCGACTTCGGCCGGCGGCTTCATCCTGCCGAACGACCGCGTCGACGTGCTCCGGATCTACCGCGACGAGGACGCCTCGAAGTCCGGCGGCAGCGACGTCCAGATGGCTGAAACGGTGCTGTCCAGCATCCGGGTCCTGGCCATCGGCCAGAACGTCCAGGAGCGGCAGGGCGAGCGCGTCGTGACCGGCGAAACCGCGACCCTCGAACTCACCCCCTCCCAGGCCGAGACCCTGGCCCTGGCCCAGCGCACCGGCCAGCTCTCGCTCTCGCTGCGGAGCCTGGCCGACGCCAAGCAGGTCGCGGTTCGCGAGGAGCGGACAGATACCGCGCTGACCGTAATCCGTGCGGGCGTCGCCCGTAACGCTCCGAAGCCGCGCTGACCCGATGCGAATTGCGGAACCAAGCCCGATGACGATGACGAGGTCACTTTCAGGGTCGCTACGCGGTGTGGCGCTGGCAGCAGCAATCCTGGCCGCCTCCGGCGCGCCGGGCTTTGCGGCGGAGCCGAGCTACGGATCATCCCGCGGCGCCATCGAATCCGGATCGGGCACGGCCCGCCGCCTCGACCTGTCCATCGGTCGCTCGGTCGTCGTGGAACTCACGCGCGACGCGAAGGAGATCTTCGTCGCGAACCCCGCAGTGGCAAACGCGGTGGTCCGCTCCACCCGCAAGCTCTTCCTGCTCGGGGTCGCGAACGGGTCGACGTCGATCTTCGTGATGGACGCCGAAGGCCGCCAGATCGCGAGCCTGGACGTGAATGTCGGCCGCGACCTCAACATCCTGCGGCAGACCCTTAAGTCGGCTGTTCCGGCCGCGCGGGTCGACGTGAAACCGGCGGGCGATTCCATTCTGCTCACGGGGTCCGTCAACTCGGCCGGCGACGCGCAGCAGGTGGTCGACATCGCCAAGGCCTTCGTCGGCGGGGGCGGCGGGGCCGCGGGCGCGGCTGCCGGAGGCAGCGCCTCCGGTGCCGTGATCAACGCCCTCACGATCGTCGGCCGCGATCAGGTCATGCTGAAGGTCAGCGTTGTCGAGATGGCGCGAAGCGTCGTGAAACAGCTCGGCGTCAACGTCAGCGGCAATTGGAACCTAGTATCCGCCGCGGCCGGGGCTGCCGGAAGCTACTCGCCCGCAATCGCTGCTGCAAACACCCTGGTGAGCGGCATTGCGGGTACTGCCGGACCCGGCGGAGGTACGCTGGGCGGCCAAGCCTCCTTCGGCAACGGCAACTCGAGCGTCGGCGGTACGCTCTCCGCCTTCGAGCGTGCTGGCGTATCGCGGATACTCGCGGAGCCGACGCTGGTTGCGATCTCGGGCGAGTCCGCCACCTTCCTCGTCGGCGGCGAGATCCCGATCTCGATCGGCTGCGGCACCGCGGCGTGCACGCCTACGATCCAGTTCAAGCAGTACGGCGTGGCGCTGTCCTTCACGCCCATCGTCCTGTCCGAGGGTCGTATCAGCCTCCGCGTCTCGACCGAAGTCAGCGAGATCGACAACGAGAATTCCGTCGGTGGCATTCCGGGATTCCGCACCCGCAAAACGGCAACCTCCATCGAGCTGCCGTCCGGCGCCACGATGATGAGTGCCGGCCTCATCAGCACCACGTCGGCGCAGACCATCTCGGGCGTGCCCGGGCTCATCAATCTTCCCATCCTCGGGACGCTGTTCCGGTCCCGCGATTTTCAGCGCCGCGAGACGGAGTTGATGATCATGGTGACGCCTTACATCGCCAAGCCCATGGAAGCGGCGCAGGCGAAGCGGCCGGATGATGGCTTCGTCGATTCCAGCGATCCGCAGACGGTGTTCCTGGGCAGGATGAACAAGATCTACGGCGCGCCGGGAGCGGCCGGATCCGCCCAGCCCCGCGCCGGCCGGTTCGGCTTCATCACCGACTGACCCGAAAACCAGCCCGACCAACAGCCGCACGGAACACGAGACCCGCAATCATGGCTCACACCCGCAAGTTCGGCAGCCGCGCAAGCGCGCTGGTGGCCCTCGGGGCGCTCTCGGCGGCGCTCGCAGGCTGCCAGTCCGGCCGCGAGGTCACGGGCTCGACCTACCCGACCGACGTCCGTGACAGGCACCCGATCGTGCTGGCGAACGGCTCCCGCGTGCTCGACATCTTCGCCGATGCGCCGCGCGGGTTCAGCGAGCGCGAGCGCCAGGACCTTGCGGGCTTCGTGGCGGAGTACCGCCGCTATGGACAGGGGCCGCTCATCGCACAGGTGCCGACGGGGACCGCGAACCCGTCAGCCGCGCGGGCGGTCTTCGAGCGCGTCAGGAGCACCGTCGGCGTCCGGATGGCAGTGTCCGGCTACCAGCCCGCCGATCCGGCCCTCGCGTCGCCCGTGCGCCTGAGCTTCCAGCGGCTGCAGGCGAAGGTGGGCAGTACCTGTGGGCTATGGCCGCAGGATCTCGGTGTTGCCGATGGGGAATTCAGCAACGCCAACCAGCCATACTGGAATCACGGCTGCGCGACGCAGTCGAACTTCGCGAACCAGATCGCCGACCCGGTCGATCTGGTTCGGGGCCGGGAGATGACCCCGCCCGACACGGGCCGACGCATGAACAACATCGACAAGCTTCGCCAGGCTCAGGATCCCTCGACGACCTACAAGGAAGAGGGCGCGAGTGTCCGCCAAGGGATTTCGAATTGATGACCCCCGGAGACCTCAGCAGCCTGCCCGCCGTGCAGGAGAGCCCGGACCGCATGATCGCGCCCCTGCCGAGGGTCACGATCCAGGCGTTCTGCGAAACCTCCGGCGTTGCTGACACGATCAACGCGGCGGCGTCCGACCGGCGCATGCAGAAGGCGCATGTGAAGGTGCAGATGGGCGGTGCCCCTGCCGCCGTGGAGGCCTATCGCCACAACCCTACCCCGAACGTCATCGTCCTCGAGTTCCAGGGCGATCGCTCGGGCATCCTGAACTCGCTCGACCAGCTTTCCACGGTGTGTGACGCCGGCACCAAGGTGCTGGTGGCCGGCCACGTGAACGATGTCCTGCTGTACCGCGAGCTGATGCGGCGCGGCGTCAGCGAATACTTGATCGCTCCCATCGACGTCCTCGGTTTCATCCAGACGACCTCCGAATTGTTTTCGATGCCGGGTGCTGAGCCGCTCGGCCGCACCGTCGCGATCGCGGGCGCGAAGGGCGGGGTCGGGTCGTCGACCGTGGCCCACAACCTCGCCTGGGCGATCGCCAAGTCGTTGTCGACGCAGACCGTGATCGTCGACCTCGACATCGCGTTCGGTACGGCAGGCCTCGACTTCAACCAGGACCCGCCGCAGGGCGTGTCGGAAGCCGTCTTCGCGCCTGACCGGCTCGACGCCAATCTCGTCGACCGGCTGCTCTCGAAATGCAGCGACAACCTGAGCCTGCTCGCTGCGCCCGCGATGCTCGACCGGACGACCGATCTCACCGAAACCGCGGTCGACGGATTGATCGACATCCTGCGCGGCTCCGTGCCGACGATCGTTCTCGACCTGCCGCATAGCTGGAACGCCTGGACGAAGCGGCTCCTCGTGTCCTCCGACGAGATCGCGATCGTGGCGACGCCCGACCTCGCGTCGCTGCGCAACGTCAAGAACCTCTACGATCTCCTGCGCACCACCCGCCCGAATGACGCCAAGCCGCGCGTCATCCTCAATCAGGTCGGATTGCCGAAACGGCCGGAGATCGGCGCGGCGGATTTCGCAAAGGCACTCGGCGCCGAACTCGCGGCGATCATTCCCTTCGATGCGGCCCTGTTCGGAACGGCGGCAAATAACGGTCAGATGATCGCCGAGGTGCAGCCGACGGGGAAGTTTGCCGAGACCTTCGCCGGGCTTGCGGCCAGCATCATGGGGCGGATCGAGCCGAAACGGTCTCGGTCGAGCCTGCTCGAACCATTTATCTCGAAGCTTGCGCGCCGCAAGGCGTCGTGAGCGGCTGAGGAGTAGCGTACGATGTTCGGGAAGCGTTCCGCGACGGCGATCCAGACGACGGTTCCGGCAGCCGGGCCGGCTCAGCGCGAAGCCGCGCAGGTGCCGTCGGTCCCGGTTCTCGCCGAGCCGGAGATCGCTCAACGTCGCGTCGAGATCGCGGTCCCGCCGCCCGAGGCGCGCAAGTCGGACGAATACTACCAGACGAAGAGCATGATCTTCGGCGCGTTGATCGAAGCCATCGATCTCGCGCAGTTGTCCCGCCTCGACCCGGAATCGGCGCGCGACGAAATCCGCGACATCGTCAACGAGATCATCGCGCTCAAGAACGTCGTGATGTCGATCGCCGAGCAGGAAGAACTGCTCGACGACATCTGCAACGACGTGCTCGGCTACGGCCCCCTCGAGCCGCTGCTCGCGCGCGACGACATCGCCGACATCATGGTGAACGGCGCGGACAAGACGTACATCGAAGTCAACGGCAAGATACAGCTGACCAGCGTTCGCTTCCGCGACAACCAGCAGCTGATGAACATCTGCCAGCGGATCGTCAGCCAGGTCGGCCGGCGCGTCGACGAATCCTCGCCGATCTGCGATGCGCGCCTGCCTGACGGTTCGCGCGTGAACGTCATCGCGCCGCCGCTCGCGATCGACGGACCTTCGCTCACCATCCGCAAGTTCAAGAAGGACAAGCTGACCCTGGACCAGCTGGTCCGCTTCGGGGCGATCTCGCCCGAGGGCGCGCGCGTCCTCGAGATCATCGGGAAGGTGCGCTGCAACGTGGTCATCTCGGGCGGTACGGGCTCGGGCAAGACGACGCTGCTCAACTGCCTGACCAACTACATCGAGCGCGACGAGCGGGTGATCACCTGCGAGGACGCGGCGGAGTTGCAGCTGCAGCAGCCGCATGTGGTCCGGCTCGAGACGCGGCCGCCCAACCTCGAAGGGCAGGGGCAGGTCACGATGCGCGACCTCGTGCGCAACTGCCTGCGTATGCGGCCCGAGCGCATCATCGTCGGCGAGGTGCGCGGACCCGAGGCGTTCGACCTTCTCCAGGCGATGAACACGGGCCACGACGGCTCGATGGGCACCGTCCACGCCAACTCCCCGCGCGAGTGCCTGTCGCGCGTGGAATCGCTCATCACCATGGGCGGATTCTCGCTCCCGTCGCGGACCATCAAGGAAATGATCGCGACCTCCGTTGACGTGATCATCCAGGCGGCCCGCCTTCGCGATGGTTCGCGCCGCATCACGCACATCACCGAGGTGATGGGGATGGAGGGTGATGTGATCACGACGCAGGACATCGTCGTCTACGACATCACCGGAGAGGATGCAGGGGGGCGCCTTGCGGGGCGTCACCGCTCAACGGGCATCGGCCGGCCGAGATTCTGGGAGCGTGCGCGCTATTTCGGCGAGGAGGGTGCGCTCGCCTCCGCGCTCGACGCCATGGAAGTCCAGGAGGAGGCGGCGTGATCCGGACCGCCTCGCCCGGGTCGCAGGAGACGACGCCATGGATATGAGCGCTCTCGCCGTCATCGTGCTCGCGGCAGTCGCGGCCGGTGGCCTCGCCTATGTGTTCATCTACCCGCTCATCTCCGGAGAGGCTCGTGCCGAGAAGCGGCACAAGGCCGTCATCGGCGAGGGGGACCTCCGTGCCGAGAAGATCGGGCGAAGCGGGGATCGCCGTGAGCAGGTCGCCCAGAGCCTCAAGGATCTCGAGGAGCGCGAGAAGAACCGCCACAAACTCTCCCTCGAACAGCGGATCGCCCAGGCAGGGCTGAGCTGGACGAAAGGCCGCTTCTTCATCACGAGTGCGGCAGGCGGCGTGGCGCTCGGAGTGGTGCTGTTCTCGCTGACGGGCTCGCCGATCCTCGCCGGAGCGGGGCTCTTCGCCGGCGGGCTAGGCCTGCCCAGATGGGTGCTGGGCTTTCTCAAGAAGCGGCGGCTGAGCAAGTACCTGGAGGAGCTGCCGAACGCGATCGACGTTATCGTGCGCGGCATCCGGTCCGGCCTGCCGCTCGGCGATTGCATGCGCATCATATCGGCGGAGGCGCGCGAGCCGGTTAAGTCGGAGTTCCGTTACATCGTCGAGCAGCAGACCCTCGGTCTCTCGATCGGCGATGCGGTGGGCAAGCTCTACGACCGCGTGCCCGTGGCCGAATCCAGCTTCTTCGCGATCGTCATCGGCATCCAGCAGAAGTCCGGCGGCAACCTTGCCGAAACGCTCGGCAACCTGTCCCGCGTCCTGCGCGAGCGTCGCAAGATGAAGCAGAAGATCATCGCCATGAGCATGGAGGCGAAGGCGTCGGCCGGCATCATCGCGGCGCTGCCGTTCGTCGTGGCGACCCTCACGTACATCACCAGCCCGACCTATATCGAGCTCCTCTGGCTGACCTTCACGGGCAAGATGATGCTGGGCGTGTCGGCGGTCTGGATGACGTTCGGCATCCTGGTGATGCGCAAGATGATCAACTTCGACTTCTGAGCGCCGAGGATGTTCTCTTTCCTGATCGCAAAACTGTCGGAGCCGCAGACCGTGGCGGCACTGCTGGCTGCCTTCGCGGCGGGCGCGACGGTCATCACCCTCGCCCTGCCGCTCGTCGAGGGCAATACGCTCAACAAGCGCATGAAGGGCGTCGCCGACGAGCGCGAGCGCATCCGGGCGCGGGAGCGCGAGCGGATGCTCAAGGGCCAGCAGAAGGTCTCGCTTCGGCAGGAGCCGAAGGCCTACATGAAGGACATCGTCGATCGCTTCAAGCTGAGCGACTGGCTTGGTACCGAGACGGCCAAGGAGAAGCTGGTCAAGGCAGGCTTCCGGGGCCAGCAGGCGGAGATCACCTTCCTGTTCTTCAGGCTGGTGGCACCGATCGGGTTCCTTCTGTTCGCATTGTTCTACCTGTTCATCCTCAACGACTTCGGTCTGGCCGTGATGGTGCGGATCGGAATCGTGATCGGTGCGACCTTCGTCGGCATCAAGAGCCCGGAGATCTTCCTCTCCAACGCGACGACCAAGCGGCAGAAATCAATCCGACGCGCATGGCCGGATGCGCTCGACCTGCTGCTCATCTGCGTCGAGGCCGGCATGTCGATCGAGCAGGCCTTCCGGCGCGTGAGCCAGGAGGTCGGGACGCAATCGGTCGCGCTCGCGGAAGAATTGACGCTGACGACGGCGGAGCTTTCCTATCTGCAGGAGCGGCGGCAAGCCTACGAGAACCTGGCGAACCGCACGGGTCTCGAGACCGTGAAGGCGGTCACGACGGCCCTTATCCAGGCGGAGCGCTACGGGACGCCGCTGGGGACGGCTCTGCGCGTGCTTGCGCAGGAGAGCCGGGATCAGCGCATGAGCGACGCGGAAAAGAAGGCGGCCGCGCTGCCACCCCAGCTGACCGTGCCGATGATCCTGTTCTTCCTGCCGGTGCTGTTCGTCGTCATCCTGACCCCGGCGCTGGTCCAGGTGTTCGGCTGGGGCTGACCCCCATTCCGCCCGCCGCCGCTGGGCCCGGTTCGCTCCGCCTCGCCTCGGCCGACAGGTTCCAGACGATGCCGCCGATGATCAGGACCGCTCCGGCGAAGACGAAGGGATCGAGCGTCTCGCCGTAGAAATACCAGCCGACTACCGCGATCATGGGGATGCGCAAGAAGTCGAGCGGCATCACGACGAGCGCGTCGCCGTAGCGATAGGCCTGCGTCAGGCAGAGATGCGACGCGACGCCGGTGACGGAGAGGAGGAGGGCGCCGAGGATCTGCGGCGTCTCCATGCGGCTCGGGAAGCTGAGATCCGATCCGGCTAGGCTGAACGGCAATTGCAGCACGTTCATCCAGAACAGGATCGTGAAGGTCGACACCGCGCGGGTGAGCTTCTTCGTCCACACCGCCGTCAGGGCGAACGCGAGCGCCGACGCGAGCAAGATGAGCGCCGCAGGCTGGAACGCCTCGTGGCCAGGCCGTAGGATGACGAGCACGCCCGTGAAGCCGAGGAGGATCGCGCCGACCCGCGGCAGGGTCAGTCGCTCGCCGAGGATCGGGATCGCGAGCACCGCGAGCCAGACCGGAGCCGTGAACTCGAGCGCGAAGACAGTCGCAAGCGGCAGCGCGACCACGGCGTAGTTCCAGCCATACTGGCCGGCATAATGGGCGGCATTGCGCAGGAGATGCAGGCCGATCGGCCCGGGGCGCAGCTGCGGCCGCAAGCCAGGCCGGAGGGCGAGGGCCGCGAGCAGGATGACGAGCCCTCCCGTGTTTCGGACGGCCAGGATCTCGAACCCGCCGAGGCGTCCGGCAAGCAGGCGCACGGCGATCGCGGTCGCCGAGAAGCACACGAGCGCGCCCGCCATCCAGGCGAGCACGAGGACGATATGGCGGCGGCTCAACGGACAGGCCCCGCGCCCCCGTTTCCGCCGCCTGCCAGGAAGAGGCTGTAGGCGGGGTTGTCGGTCTCGTCCGTGTAGGGATAGCCGAGCTCGTCGAGCGCGCGCGCGAAATCGTCCCGCTGGCCCGGCGGAACCTGGATGCCTGCGAGCACGCGGCCGAAATCGGCCCCGTGGTTGCGGTAGTGGAACAGCGTGATGTTCCAGTCCGGGCGCAGGCTCTCCAGGAAGCGCAGCAGGGCGCCCGGCCGCTCCGGGAACTGGAAGCGGCACAGGACCTCGTCCGGCAATCCCTCCACGCGCCCGCCGACCATGTAGCGGACGTGGAGCTTCGCCATCTCGTTGTCGCTCATGTCGACGACGGGAAATCCCTCCGCCTCCAGCACCTCGATGATCTGCCGCTTCTCGCGATGCCCGTCCCGCAATTCGACGCCGACGAAGATGTGGGCCGCCTTGGCGTCGGCATAGCGGTAGTTGAACTCGGTCACGGAGCGGTTGCCGAGGAGCTGGATGAAGCGCCGGTAGCTGCCCGGCCGCTCGGGGATCGTCACGGCGATCAGCGCCTCGCGGCCTTCGCCGATCTCGGCCCGCTCCGCGACATGGCGGAGGCGGTCGAAATTGAGGTTGGCTCCGGAATTGATGGCGACGAGGGCGCCGTCGCCGTCGCGGCCGCGCTCCGCATAGGCCTTGAGCCCCGCAAGCGCGAGCGCCCCGGAGGGCTCGGCGATCGCCCGGGTGTCGTCGAAGATGTCCTTCATGGCCGCGCAGATCGCGTCGGTATCGACCGTGATCACCTCGTCGAGGAGCTCGCGGCAGATACGGAAATTCTCTTCGCCCACCTGCCGGACCGCGACGCCATCCGCGAACAGCCCGACCCGGTTGAGGATCACGCGCTCGCCGGCCTCGATCGCCGCCTTCATGGAGGCTGCGTCCACCGGCTCGACGCCGATGATGCGGGTCTCCGGCCGCAGGAAGCGGACGATCGCCGCGACGCCGGCCGCCAGCCCGCCGCCGCCGATCGGCACGAAGACGGCCTCGATCGGGGCGGCGTGCTGGCGCAGGATCTCGAGCCCGACGGTGCCCTGGCCGGCGATGACGTCGGGGTGGTCGAAC
>CAXUKK010000008.1:0-19198 GCA_964251455.1 uncultured Enterovirga sp. | reverse complement strand
GGTGACGAGGGTCAGCCCGGCGGAGCGGGCATGTGCGGCGATCCAGAGATCGTTCGGTCCGATCAACTCACCCCGTCGCTCGAGATGTGAGCGGATCTCGCCGTAGTCGATCGCGGCCAATGTCGGCATCGGTGAGAGAGTAACCAACGCGATCAAGGCTTCCAAAGTCGCGAGCGCGTCAGCGCGCCGCTCGCTTTTCTCGGCGCCGACGCGCAATTCGCCATAGCTGACCACGGACACCAATGCGTCGGCCCGGTTCAGGTCAGCCAGGCGCTTCAGAAGTGCTGCGGGCTTGCGCCGTCGCAGACGTATCAGCGTATCCGTATCGAGCATGAACCCGGCCAAGCTCAGAACTCCTCGCGCGTCTCGGGCGGGCGCTCATCCTTGATCCCATCGAACATGTCGTCCGGGAGTTCCTGAAGCAGCTGGACCAGCCGCTCCACGTCGAGCTTACCCGGCTTTGGACTGAGTACGACGTCGTCGCCGATGCGGCGCACATCGATCTCGCCCGCCGCGAGAGTGATCTCGTCGGGCATGATGACGGTCGTCTTCGCATCGGATTTAACCACTACGGCCGTTCCCATCCCTTCCTCCTCGCATCGGCTCGATGCACTCGGATATCGCAGCGGTGCACCTCACCGCAGCTTCGGATTCAGCGCATCGCGCAGCCAATCGCCGAGCAGATTAACGGAGAGCACGAGAAGCGCGAGCGTGAGGCCCGGGAACGCGGCGATCCACCATTCGCCGGAGAAGAGGTAGCGGTTGCCGATCCGGATGAGCGTGCCGAGCGACGGCTGCGTATCCGGCATTCCGGAGCCGAGGAAGGAGAGCGTCGCCTCCGTGATGATCGCGAGCGCGAAGTTGATCGTCGCGATGGCGAAGACCGGTCCGATCGCGTTCGGCAGGACGTGTCGGACCATGATCACGGACGAGCGAAGCCCGATGAGCCGGGCCGCGTGCACGTAGTCACGGTTCTTCTCGACCATCACGGACGAGCGGACCGTCCGGGCATACTGGACCCAGAACGACAGCCCGATCGAGAAGACGAGGACGCCGAGGATCGCCCTGGTCGACATCTGTCCGCCCGAGACCGCCTTTGCGACCCCGTCCACGAGAAGGGCGATGAGAATGGCCGGGAAGGTGAGCTGGACGTCTGCCACCCGCATGATGAGCGCGTCGATCGCGCCCCCGAAATAGCCCGCGATCAGGCCGAGCACGATGCCGAGCGTCGCCGAGAACAGCACCCCGAGCCCGCCGACCATCAGCGAGACGCGCAGCCCGTGGAGGATGGCCGAGAGGATGTCGCGCCCTTGGTCGTCCGTGCCGAGCAGGAAGGGCGCTTGCCCGTCCGGCGACCAGATCGGCGGGATGCGGCTGTTCATCAGCTCGAGCTGGGCTGGGTCGAACGGGTCCTGCGGGGCGAGGTTGGCCAGGAGAGCGGCGATGAAGAACACGAGCGTCCCGGCCGCCGCGACCATGGCCAGCTTCGAGTTGCGGAAGGACGCCCAGAGGTCGCTGTCGACGGCGCGGGCGAAGAAGCCCGGCGGCTTGCCGGCAGGGGCGGCGATCGGAGTCGCGGATGTCGCCATCAGGAGGGCCGCCCGGAGATCGTGATGCGCGGGTCGACCGCCGTGTAGAGAAGGTCCACCACGAGGTTGATCGTCACGAAGATGAACGCGACCAGCAGCAGGTAGGCGGCCATGATGGGGATGTCGACGTTCTGCACCGCCTGAAGGAACAGGAAGCCCATTCCCGGCCACTGGAAGACGGTCTCGGTGATGATCGAGAACGCGATCACGGAGCCGAGCTGAAGGCCCGCGATGGTGATCACCGGGATCAGCGTGTTCTTCAGCGCATGCCCGAAATGGATGGCGCGGGTTCTCAGGCCCCTTGCCCGCGCGAACCGGATGTAGTCGGAGCGGAGCACCTCCAGCATCTCGGCCCGGACGAGCCGCATGACCAGCGTCATCTGGAACAGGCCCAGCGTGATGGAGGGCAGGACGAGCGCAAGCAGGCCGGACGTGGTGAGGAACCCCGTCGACCAGCCGCCGATCTTGACGACGTCGCCGCGCCCGAACGAGGGCAGCCAGCGCAGCGTCTCCGAAAACAGGAAGATCAGCAGGATGCCGATCAGGAAGGTCGGGAGCGAGATTCCGATGAGCGAAATCGTCTCGAGTGCCGCGGCCAGCGTCGTGCCGCGCCGGAGCGCCGAGACCACCCCGAGCACGACCCCGAAGCCGAGCGCAAAGATCGTCGCGCATAGTGCCAGTTCCAGCGTCGCCGGGAGGCGCTCGGCGAAGAGCGACGAGACCGGCTGGCGAAACTGGTAGGAGATGCCGAAATCGCCCCTTGCGGCGCGGCCGAGGTAGCGCACGATCTGGACGGGGATGGGGTCGTCGAGGCCCAGGGAGGCGCGGATCTTCACGCGCTCTTCGTAGGGGGTGTCGATCGACACGATCTGGTTCACGGGATCGCCGACGAACCGGAACATCGTGAAGGCGATCACTCCGACGGCCAGAAACACGCCGACGGCTTGCAGGACGCGCCGAACGAGGAAAGCAATCATCTTTGAAAACTCAGGGTCTCGGCCGGCGGCGAGGCCGGCCGAGCCCTTGATCTATGCAGGAAGGGTGCCGCTGCTACTCGCCCTTCACGACCCATTCGAAGCGAACCTGGTTGTCGCCGCGCTGGGCCACCTTCAGCTTCTTCGACACGCCCCAGGCGAGCGACTGCTGGTGCAGCGGAATGTAGCCGTAATCGGCGTTGCCAATCTCGTAGGCCTGCTTGATCAGGAGATCGCGCTTGGCCACGTCCGTCTCGACCAGGATCTGGTCGGTCAGGTCGTCGAGCTTGGGGTTGCAGTAGCCGCCGAGATTGGTGTCGCCGCGCGATGCGCCGTTCCGGCCGCGGCAGCCCATGATCTCGAAGAGCACGTTGTGGCTGTCGCCCGTGCTCGGCGTCCAGCCGAGAAGGTAGAAGGACGTGTTGAACCCGCCCGATTTCAGCACCTTGGCGAAATACTGCGCCTTCGGCTCTATGATCGGGTTCACCTTGACGCCGATGCGGGCCAGCATGCCGATCGCCGCGCGGCAGATGTCGCCGTCATTCACGTAGCGGTCCGACGGGCAGTTCATCCCGACCTCGAAACCGTCGGGATAGCCGGCCTCGGCCAGGAGCTTCTTGGCCCGGTCCGGATCGGCCTTCGCGCGGGCGAAATCCTTCGACAGCTTGAAGTACTCGGGCGCGATCATCAGCGCGGAGGGGGTCGACAGGTTACGCATGACCCGCGACTTGATCACGTCCACGTCGATCGCCTTGTAGAACGCCTCGCGGACGCGGATGTCCTTGAAGGGGTTCTTGCCCTTGACGTTCGAGTTCACGAGTTCGTCGCGGACCTGGTCGAAGCTGAGAAAGATCGTCCGGGTCTCCGGGCCGGTCAGGACCTGCGCGTTCGGCGAGCCGTTGACGCGGTTGATGTCCTGCAGCGGGACGGGTTCGATGATGTCGACCTCGCCCGAAAGCAGCGCGGACACCCGGGTCGAGTCGTTGGCGATCGGCGTGAAGATGATCTCGTCGACGTTGCCTTCCATCTTGCCCCAGTAGCTGGGGTTCTTCTTGAAGACGGTGCGCACGCCGGGCTGGTGGCTCTCGATCGTGAACGGGCCGGTCCCCATCGCGTTCAGCGACGCATAGCTTGGGCTCGTGGCGGCTGCCGGCGTCGGCGCGACGGCGTTGTTCTTCTCCGACCAGGCCTTCGACATGATGTACCAGCCATCGAACTGGTAATTCAGGATCGGGTTCGGCTTGTCGGTCACGATGTCGACGGTGGTCTCGTCGATCTTCAAGACCTTCGCGTCCGGCGGCAGGCGGGTCGCGAAGTTCGAGCCGGTCGCCCGCACCCGCTCGGCGGAGAACACGACGTCGTCCGCCGTGAAGGGCGTCCCGTCGGAAAACTTCACGCCCTTACGCAGGAAGAAGCGCCACCGATTCGGCTCGGGCGTCTCCCAGCGCTCGGCCAGGGCCGGCTGGATCGCGAGGTCCTTGCCGCGCTTCGTCAGGCCTTCGTACACGTGGCCGAGATGCGAGATCGTGGTCGTCTCGTTCAGCGTATAAGGATCGAGGGCTTTCAGGTCGCCCTGGTTGGCGTAGCGGACGGTCACGGCCGATGCGGGCAGCGCGGCGCCGACAGCGCCGATTGCGGCGAGCGCCAGGATGAGGCGGCGAAACGTCATACGGTTGGATCTCCAGCGGCCCGCGCCCACGACGGGGGCCTGGACAAGGAGATTAGAACGTCTCCGGGGAGGCGGTCCAGCCCTGGCTTCATGCGGCAAAGCGATCACGCGCGACGTGGTGAAGACGGGGAGCACCGTGTCCTCGGCCGGCACCCGCTCGACAGCCGGGCCCTTCTCCGCTATGGCGACACCCAATTCACAACAGGATGCTGAAATCCTGCGGCCGACATCGTCGTCCGCCAGCAAAGGTTATCGCCATGGCAATGAACATCATCGAAGAGCTCGATCGTGAGCAGATCGCGGCGTTGGGCAAGACCATTCCGGATTTCGAGCCGGGCGACACGGTCATCGTCAACGTGAAGGTCCGCGAAGGCGACCGCACCCGCGTCCAGGCTTACGAGGGCGTCTGCATCGCGCGCTCCGGGGGCGGGATCAACGAGTCCTTCACGGTCCGCAAGATCTCCTACGGCGAGGGCGTCGAGCGCGTCTTCCCGGTCTATGCCCCGGTGGTCGACTCGATCAAGGTCGTGCGTCGCGGCAAGGTCCGGCGCGCCAAGCTGTACTATCTGCGCGATCGCCGCGGGAAGTCGGCCCGCATCGCCGAGCGCACGGATCGCCGCGCGGTCAGCCAGAACACCAAGAGCAAGGCGGACACCGCGGCGGCCGCATCGGCGGCAGCGGCCACTCCGGCTGCCGAGTAGGCCCGGCTGGGCAGGGACGACGAACGAAGCCGCCGCGAGGCGGCTTTTTCGTGTCTGGAGGTGGCTGCCGGACGCGCATTGCCGTGCGCCGGCAATCGCACTAGATATCCTCGATGGCTTCAAGGACGGTCGCGCGTATCGCACCGGGGCTGGTCGTGCTCCACGACCACACGCGCCTGCCCTCCCGGTTCTTCGGACGCTTCACGGCGACGATCCTTGCGGACCTTCGACGCTCAGTCTGATGCGCCTGTGCGCGCGACTGTGTCTGTCCCGAGCGTGCCCGATGCGCCGCTCTTCAAAGTCCCGAGGTCACGTCCATGTCCGAAACCACGACGCCCCGCACGCTGTACGACAAGATCTGGGACGATCACGTCATCGATCGCCAGCCGGACGGCACCTGCCTCCTTTATATCGACCGCCATCTCGTCCATGAGGTGACCTCGCCCCAGGCCTTCGAGGGCCTGCGCGTTGCCGGGCGCCGCGTCCATGCGCCGGAGAAGACGCTGGCCGTCGTCGATCACAACGTCACGACGGGCAACCGCCACGTCGGGATCGACGATCCTGAATCCGCGCAGCAGATCGCGGCCCTGGCCGAGAACGTGCGCGAATTCGGCATCGAGTATTACAACGAGCTCGACGTGCGGCAGGGCATCGTCCACGTCATCGGGCCGGAGCAGGGCTTCACGCTGCCCGGCCAGACGATCGTGTGCGGCGACAGCCACACCTCGACGCATGGCGCCTTCGGGTCGCTGGCGCACGGCATCGGCACGTCCGAGGTCGAGCACGTGCTGGCTACCCAGACGCTGATCCAGAAGAAGATGAAGAACATGCGGGTCACGGTCGACGGGCGTGCGCCCGCGGGCGTCACCGCGAAGGATATCACGCTCGCGATCATCGGCGAGATCGGCACGGCCGGCGGCACGGGCCATGTCATCGAATATGCCGGCGAGGCCATCCGCGCGCTCTCGCTGGAGGGCCGCATGACGCTGTGCAACATGTCGATCGAGGGTGGTGCCCGCGCCGGCATGGTCGCGCCCGACGAGACCACCTTCGCGTACCTGAAGGGTCGCCCGAAGGCGCCGACGGGCGGGGCCTGGGACGAGGCCGTGCGCTTCTGGTCGACGCTGCCGTCCGACGAGGGCGCCTATTTCGACCGCGAGGTCCGGCTCGACGCGACGAACCTGCCGCCGCTCGTCACCTGGGGCACGAGCCCCGAAGACGTTGTGTCGGTCGGCGGCTTCGTGCCCGATCCGGACGGGATCACGGACGAGAACACGCGGCTCTCGAAGCAGCGCGCATTGGATTACATGGGGCTGAAGCCCGGCACGAAGGTGACGGACATCACGCTGGATCGCGTCTTCATCGGGTCCTGCACCAACAGCCGCATCGAGGATCTGCGCGCGGCCGCGAAGGTCGTCGACGGCCTGAGCGTCCACCCGTCCGTCCAGGCCTGGATCGTCCCGGGTTCCGGGGTCGTGAAGATGCAGGCCGAGGCCGAAGGGCTCGACCGCATCTTCAAGGCGGCGGGCTTCGATTGGCGCGAGCCGGGCTGCTCGATGTGCCTCGCCATGAATGCCGACCGGCTGCTGCCGGAGGAGCGCTGCGCCTCCACGTCGAATCGGAACTTCGAGGGACGGCAGGGCCACAAGGGCCGTACCCACCTGGTCTCGCCCGCCATGGCCGCCGCTGCCGCCATCGCGGGACGCTTCGTGGATATCCGCACCTTCCGGTAGGCCCGGACGCGTCCGATCCGGCTCTACCGCGTGGTGAACCGGATCGGGATCGTGAAGGTGAAGCTCCCGCCTTGCACGTCCGCCGGCGGGGCCGGCAGGGGCTGAGCCCGCCGGAACACCGCGACGGCCTCGGAATCGAGGGCCGGTGAGCCGGCGCTGCCGACAAGGCTCGTCGAGAGAACGCGGCCGCCGCGATCGACCGAGAACCGCACCGAGGCCGAGCCGGTCTGTCCGCTCTGCGGCTGCAGATGCCGGCGCAGATGCGAGACGAGCGCGCCCTGCCACGAGGAGCGGCTGGCCGCGGACGAGCCGCTCGACGTCGACGGGATCGAGGCGGTGGTCTGCGCGCCGGATTCCTGTGCCGGAGGACGCTTGGCCTCGCGCCGCTCGTCCGCCCGCCGCGCCTGGACGGGCTTCGGCGGCTTCTTCACGTCCGGCTTCTTCTCCACCTTCTTGACCGGCGGCGCCGCCTTCGGAGGTGGCGGCGGCAGGGCGACGGCCGCCGTCTCCTTCACGACGGGAGTCGGCGGAACGATATCCTCGACCGGAGGCACCTGCGGCAGCGGCTCGAGCGGGGGCACCTCGGCCGTGACGACCGGCTCCGGCGGCGTGACATCCGGCTCCGGCACGTCCGGCGGAGCGTCCATGACGGGCTCGGGCGTCGCGGCTTCGGGCACCGCCTCCTGCGGCGGCGCGGTCGAGGGCGCCAGAGTCGGGGCGGCCGGCGGCGGCGCCATGTCGATCATCACGGCGGGAAGCGCCTCGCCGGGCTCGACGGAGACGGCCTTGTAGGCAGCCACCGCGCCGAGCGCGGCCACGTGCATGCCGAGGACGAGCGCGAAGCTCACGCCCCAGCGCGAGACCTCGCCCCGGTCGTAGGACGGCCCGCCCAGCGCGATGGCACTCACTTCGGGGCGGCTCCGTTCGGGGCGGCTCCGGCGCCGTTCGGAACGGCGGCGCCCTCGAGCCCGACGAGGGCCACCTTCAGGAAGCCGGCATTCCGCAGCACGTTCATCACGTCCATCAGGTCGCCGTAGCTGACCGCCTTGTCGGCGCGCAGGAAGATGCGCTGTTCGTGGTCGCCATGCGTCGCATTCTCCAGCGCCCCCGTCAGGCCGTCGCGCGGCACGGGCGTGTCGCCGAGATCGAGCGAGAGGTCCGACTTCACGCTGAGGAAGACGGGCTTGTCCGGGCGCGGCTGCGGCTGCGCCGTCGAGGTCGGGAGGTCCACCGCGACATCCACCGTCGCGAGCGGCGCCGCCACCATGAAGATGATGAGCAGGACGAGGATGACGTCGATGAAGGGCGTGACGTTGATCTCGTGGTTGAGCTCGAGATCGTCGCCGCCGCTGCTGCTGCCGAGCTTCGCCGCCATGACGCTACTCCGCCGCTTCCCGCAGATGTGGACGGCGCGCCCGGTCGAGATCGCGGCTGAGATGGCGGCCGACCTCCGCGGCGGCATCCGCCAGGATCGCCCGGTAGCCGGAGATCCAGCGCGAGAACAGGTTGTAGATCACAACGGCCGGGATCGCCGCCACGAGGCCGATCGCGGTCGCGAGCAGCGCCTCGGCGATGCCGGGGGCCACGACCGCGAGGTTCGTCGTCTGCGCCTTCGAGATGCCGATGAACGCGTTCATGATGCCCCAGACGGTGCCGAACAGCCCGACGAACGGGGCCGTCGACCCGATCGTCGCCAGGAGGCCCGTGCCGCGGGTCATCCGGCGGGCAGCACCTGCCTCGATCCGGTCCAGCCGCGAGGCGACGCGCTCCTTCAGGCCTTCCTTTTCCAGTCCGGCCGAGAGTTCCGCCTCCTGCACGGCCGCGGCAACCATCAGGCCGACCGGAGAGCGCGAGGAGCCGGCAAGGTCGACCGCTTCGCCGAGCGAGCGGGCGCCCGAGATCTGCGCGAGCAGCCGGCGGCCGGAGCGCCGGGCGGCGAGCAGCTCGATGCTTTTTGCCAGCCACACCGTCCAGGTCACGACGGACGCGAAGGCGAGGCCGACCATCACGGCCTGTACGATGATGTCCGCGCCCATGAACATGCCCCAGGGGGACAGGTTGTGCGGGAGCGTCGTGGCCGGGCCGGGGGCGCGCGCCGAGGGAGCCGCGACGGCCGGGACCGGATCGGCAGCGGGAAGCTGCACGGATTGCGTCGCGGCAGGGGCGGCCTGCGGCGCTGTCGTGGTTGTCGGGGGGGGAACCGACGGTGCTTGAGCAGCGACCGGGCAGGCTAGCGCGAGCAGAGCGATCACGGCCGCAAAGCCGCCCATCAGGCCGGCGCGGCTGGAGTGATTTCGGGGATGCGATCGCATGCTGGGTCCTGACGGCGGGGCGGCGCAGGATGTCTCCGCGCGCCCGATGCCAGATCTCTTAGCGGCGGCGACACGCGGCATGCAAGTATCCGGGCGTGTCAGATGTGCATCTCGGACCCGATGAGGAAGGTAAATGCCATCACGTGGCCGAGATCATCGTGACCTAGACTGTATTTAGAAGAGATAAAAAGTAGCATCGTCTTCGCTCTCTGTAGGTGACGATGGGCCCCTACGGATGACGATCTTCATCGGCTGGCGTGCAGGTCTGGCCGAGCATGCACCGGACCAGCCCTGCGGCTCATGCATCGGTGGCCTGCACGATCAGAGCGGCGGTGGCGGCTGGCGCAGGATGAAGCGCGCGTCGAACCAGTCGTAGAGCATGTTCTTCTCGTAGCGCAGCGGGTCGCTCGCGAAGGACGTGAGGGCGCGCCCGAGATACTCGCGATCGGCCACGAGCTCTTCCGCCTGGGCGACGACGCGGCCGCGTTCGCGCACGACGTAGCGGATCCGGGCGCTGGGCCAGGTCGTCGAGCCGAGCAGGCGCGTGGTGCTGGCCTCCGGCCGGATCGGATTGATCACGCCGGCCAGGTTGAAGTCGAGGATCCGGATTTCGACGTCCTGGCCGGGCGGCAGGCGCCGTCCCTGCCGCCTCAGATAGCGCGAGATTTCCGCGATCGCGTCTCCGGGTCGCAGGACGCCGCCGGCCCGGTCGATGTCCCGGAACTGCGCCGGGTTGGCGAAGGCAACGGTGACGTCCGCGCTGGCTGGTCCGGCCGTGGCCAACATCCCGGCGAGCGCCAGGACCGCAAGTCTTCGATCCATCGATGTCACCTCGCCTATAGGACGCCCTGCCGCTCCGGCGGCGGGCGGCCCGGTCACACCTCAGTCCATTGTCGAAGGAGGTTGTGGTAGCAGGCCGTGAACATAACGATGGACGGGTGGTCCGGGTTCGACGCCGTGAGCTGCTGGATCGCCATGTCCAGATCGAACAAAAGGCTCCGCTGCGTGACGTCGCGGACCATGCTCTGCACCCAGAACACCGTCACGAGCCGCGCGCCCCGCGTCACGGGCGTGACGTGGTGCACGCTGGTGGACGGGTAGGTGATCATGTCGCCGGCCGCGAGCTTCACGGCGTGGCTGCCGTACACGTCCTCGACGACGAGTTCGCCGCCCTCGTATTCCTCCGGATCGGCGAGGAAGATCGTGGAGGAGATGTCGGTGCGGATGCGCATGCCCGTCGCCGGCTGGGTGCGGACCGCGTTGTCGACATGCGCGCCGAACTTCATCTCCTCCTCGTAACGGTTGAAGAGGAACTGCGAATAGCGGAGCGGCAGGACGGCCGTGAAGAAGAGCGAGTTCCGGCCGAGCGCCGCCTCGACGAGCGCGGAGAGCTCGCGCGCCACGGGCGAGTTCTCCGGAAGCTGCAGGTTCTTCTTCGCCTTCGCGGCCTGATGTCCGGCCGTCACGCGGCCGTCCACCCAGCCGTCGGTGGTCAGCGCCGCCCGGCAATGGTTCACTTCCTCGGGCGTGAGAACGCCCGGAACATGCACCATCATGGGGCGGACGCCTTCGTCACGCGGTCAGAACCGCGTGCGCAGCGTGAGCGAGGCCCACCGGCCGGAGGCCGGAACGGCATGCCCGGCATAGTACTGAGCATAGTACATCTCGTCCGTGACGTTGGAGACATTCAGTTGCAGCGTCGTCGTGTCGGTGAACTTGTAGGCCGCATACAGGTCCAGCTTCACGTAGGACGGCACGTAGAGCAGGTTCGTGTTGTTGGCAAAGTCCTCGGACACGTACGTGATGCCGCCGCCGATCGTGAACTTGTTCGTCACGTCGTAGGTGGTCCAGACGTTGAACGAGTGCGGCGGCGTGTTCGGGAGCCGCTTGCCGACCGAGTAGCGGTCCGCTGCCGTCGCGAACTGACCCACGCTCAGGATCTCCGAATCCTGGTAGGTGTAGTTCAGGAAGACCTGCCAGGCGTCGGTGAGCTTGCCCGTCACGCCGATGTCGGCGCCCTGCACGAGCTGACGCCCCGCGAGGATGACCGGAAGCGCGCCGGCGATCGCCGCGTCCGACGTGATCCGGGTGTTTTCCTTTTCCGAGTGGAAATAGGCGGCGGATAGCGACAGCTTTCCGTCGAACACGTCGACCTTGCCGCCGACCTCCAGGTTCGTGTTCGTCTCCGGCGCGAGGCTCACGGTGCCGCTCGTCAGCGTGCCGAATTCGGCCGACGGATTGCTGGAGGTTCCGTAGGCGACATAGAGGCTGGACGCCTGCGTCGGGTGGAACACGCCGCCGACCCGGTAGCTGATCAGGTTGTTGGTGCCCTGCAGGTAGCGGTTGGCGGCCGTCGCGTTGGTCGGATCACGGTAGGTGGCGTCGAAGTAGTCGTACCGGAAGGCTCCGAGCAGCTCGAAATACTGATTGAGCTTGATCTGGTCGGAGAAGTAGGGCGCGACCGTGTTGATGTCGGTGTGGTTGTATCCGCCATACGAGACGATGTTGCCGCGCGTATCCGTGTTCGGGTTGCCCACCAGCGTACGGTCGACGGGCACGCCCGCGAGGTTCGTCCCCGCGACGGCAGGATAGGAAATCTGCGTCCGACCGCGCTGGTCGCGATATTGCCGCGACAGTTCGAGGCCGGCCACGAAGTTGTGCTGCAGGCCGAACGTGTCGAACTTCGCGTTCACGTCCGTCTGGTTGATCAGCAGCTGGTCCGTGGTGATCGTGTTCCAGTGCTCGCGACCGACCGTCGTGAGCGCCAGCGGGTATGTGCTGGCATTCGCCGCCGTAAGCGCGACGTTGCCGGCCGTGCCCAGCGTCCGCGGCGGCGTCGGCTGCGCGAACCGGTCATTGTAGATGTAACGCGACGTATTCGTGATCTTCAGGGCGTCGTTCGCCTGGTGCTCGACCCGCAGCGTCGTGATGCTGGTCTGGGTGTCGACGACATCGGCGTAGCGGCCGTTCGTCGTGCCGAGGAAGGTGGCGCGGTTCACGGGGACGACGGAGACGGCGGAACCGTTGCCGTTCGCACCGCCGGTCGCAGCCGTGCCGGCCGCGTTGATGGCCGGCGAGACGCGCCAGGGCAGGCCGTAATCGGGGACCGAATGCTCGCCCTGGTAGATCGTGCCGATCGTCACCTTCGTCTTGTCGTCGAAATCGAACGTGAACGAGGGCGCGATGCCCCAGCGGTCGGTGTAGACCGAGTTGCGGTCGGGCGTGTCGTAGCTCTGGCCGAACACCACGACGCGGCCCCAGCCGGCGCCGACCTGGCCGCCGGCATCGATGTCGGTCCGGATGCCCGGACCCGTCGTCGTGGTGATCTGCGCATCGACGAAGCTCGGCAGCCGGAGCGGCAGCTTCGTGTTGTTGTTGATCGCCGCGCCCGTTGCGCCGCGCCCGAAGGCGAAGCCCGACGGCCCCTTGAAGACCTCAACGGATTCGATCGGGGACAGGTCGCGCGTGTACCAGCCCGGGTCCCGGACGCCGTCGCGGTAGATGTCTCCGCGCGCCGAGAATCCGCGGATGACCGGGCTGTCTCCCTGCTGCCCGCCCTCGCCGGCCGAGAACGTCACGCCGCCGACGTTGCGCAGCGCCTCTTCCAGCGTGGTCGCCCGGCGCTCCTGGATGAGCTGCTGCGGCACGACCGTCACGGTCTGCGGGGTGTCGATGAGAGGCGTCGCGATCCTGGCCACCCCGGAGGAGCGGGTCTGGTAGCCGGTCTGTCCCTCGCCGCTGATCTCGATCTGCGGCAGGTCGACGGTGCCCTCGGCCGTCTGGGCCGAAGCGGACCCCGCCGCGAGGACCGAGGCCAGGCCGAAGGCAGCATGGCCGATCGGTTTGCGGGCGACCGACCTGATCTCCGAACGCCCACCCGACTTCGCACCGCCACGCTGGCCCCAACGATCGTTCACAACGTCCCCCTGGTCTGCATCCAGGTACTCCGCCTAGAGCAGGGAAATCGGGTTAGCAACAGCATCGCAAAACATTATAATCGCTCGAAAAAGCGCTCTAGCGTAGTTGCCAAGATTTCTAATGTAGACTGTTTGGAGACACTCCAATCTATGATCGTTGACGCCGCCGGTCTACTTGCCTATCGAAAGGCTCGCTTCGAGCCGAACCGACATCCCGTGCAGTTCTTAATTGTTCCAAATAGGATCTACCAGCACCCTGCCGCAATGCGTGGGCTTCGCTGGGATGCGCCATGCTGGTCGGCTGGGCCGCGCCGTGGATGAGCGAAGCCGCGAGCCGCAAGAAGCGCCGGTCGTATTGGCTGAAGCAGCTGCACCTTTGGCACTGGATGTCCTCGGCCATCTGCCTGATCGGGCTCCTGCTGTTCACCGTGACCGGCGTCACGCTGAACCACGCCTCCGAGATCGAAGGCCGGCCGATCGTCGTCACCCGGGAGGCACGGCTGCCCGTTCCGCTCGGCTCTGGCCTGGCGAACGGACCGCAGAAGGGCAAGGCTGCCGTGCCGTCCGCCATCGCGGACTGGATCGGCAAGGAACTCGGCATCGCGGTCACGGGCCGCGAGGCGGAGTGGTCGGCGGCCGAGCTCTACGTGTCGCTGCCGCGGGCGGGCGGCGATGCCTGGCTGACGATAGCCCGCGACACCGGCGACATCACCTACGAGCGGACCGACCGCGGCTGGATCTCGTACCTGAACGACCTGCACAAGGGCCGGAACACCGGGGCCGTCTGGCGCTGGTTCATCGACGTGTTCGCGGCCGCCTGTCTCGTGTTCTCGCTCACCGGACTGGTGCTGCTGCAGCTCCATTCGCACAACCGGCCCTCGACCTGGCCGCTCGTCGGGCTGGGGCTTCTCGCCCCGGTCCTGCTCATCCTCCTCTTCATGCACTGAGCCGATAAACGATGCGCGTTCTCGTCTATGCCGCCGCCGGCGGGCTTGCGGCCGCTCCGGCCGTCGCCTCCGAGCTCCTGGTGAGCGTCGAAATCCCGCGGCTCACGGTCTCCGAATACCATCGGCCCTATGTGGCCGTGTGGCTGGAGGGCCAGAACCAGTCCGTGACCAACCTCGCCGTGTGGTACGAGGTCGGGAAGCGCGACGGCGAGGGCACGAAGTGGCTGAAGGACATGCGCACCTGGTGGCGCCGGTCCGGCCGCGAGCTCGCGATGCCGGCCGACGGGATCAGCGGCGCGACGCGCCCGCCCGGGAAGCAGCAACTCGCCTTCGCGGGCGACAAGGGCCCGCTCACGAACCTGCCGCCCGGCGAGTACAACCTCGTCGTCGAGGCGGCCCGCGAGGTCGGCGGGCGCGAGCTCCTGCGCGTGCCCTTCCAGTGGCCGCCGAAGGCGCCCGCCAAGGCGGATGCCAAGGGCGAGACCGAGCTTGCCGCCATCACCGTCGAACTGAAGCCCTGAGGAGAAACCCGATGCGCACCTCGCTCAAGCTTGCCGCCCTTGGGATCACCGCGGCGACCGCCCTCGCGACCCCGGCCGCCGCCCATCGGCTGTGGATGCTGCCCTCGGCGACGGTCCTGTCCGGCGGCGACCAATGGGTCACGGTCGATGCCGCGGTCTCGAACGACCTGTTCTATTTCGAGCACCAGCCGCTGCGGCTCGACGGGCTGACCGTCACGGCGCCCGATGGCTCGTCGGCACAGCCCGAAAACCTGGCGACCGGCAAGTATCGCTCGACCTTCGACCTGCACCTCACCCAGCCCGGCACCTACAAGATGGCGGTGACGAACGACGGCGTGTTCGGCAGCTACAAGCTCAACGGCGAGCAGAAGCGGTTCCGCGCCACTGCCGGAAAGCTGCCGGAGATCCCCGAGACCGCGACCGACGTGCGGCTCTCCGAGAATCTCGGGCGGCTCGAGGTGTTCGTCACCTCCGGCAAGCCGAGCGATACGGTGCTGAAGCCGACCGGCAAGGGCCTCGAACTCGTGGCCGAGACCCATCCGAACAACCTGGCCGCCGGCGAGGACGGGAAATTCGCGCTCGTACTCGACGGGCAGCCGGCCCGCGATGTCGAGGTCGAGATCGTGCCCGGCGGCAATCGCTACCGGCAGAAGCTGAACGACTTCAAGGCGAAGACCGACAAGGACGGGAAGTTCACCGTGAAATGGCCCGAGGCCGGCATGTACTGGCTCTCGGCCTCCGTCCAGGACGACAAGTCGTCGATCAAGAACGCTCGCCGCCGCGCCACCTACACGGCGACGTTCGAGGTGCTGCCGCAATAATGGGGGGCGCCGCGGCAGCCGCCGAGCTGCCGGCGCGCCGCGTCCTCGTCCCGCCCGTCGCCGGTCCGTTCACAAGGCCGGCGCCGGGACCGATCCGGACGCTGTCCGGCGACACGATGGGGACGAGCTGGTCGGTGAAGCTCGCAGGCCGGCCCGACCTGCCGCTCGACATGATCGCGGCGGCGATCCGGTCGGCGCTGGACGGCGTGATCGCCGAGATGAGCGGCTGGAACCCCGGCTCCGACCTCGTCCGCTTCAACACTGCCCCGGCCGGAACATGGCTTGAATTGCCCGACGGCTTCCGCGTCGTCATGGCGGCGGCGCTCCGCATCGCGGAGCTGAGCCAAGGCGCCTTCGATCCGACGCTCGGCGCCGTGGTCGACAGCTGGGGTTTCGGGCCATCCGGGCCAAAATCCGGGTTCCCCGATCCGACCACGCTCGGCGCCCTGCGCCCCGATTGCGGCTGGCGCCGCGTCTGCCTCGACGGCACGCGCCTGCTGCAAACGGGCGGGCTCCGGCTCGATCTGTCGGGCATCGCCAAGGGCTATGCGGTCGATCTCGTTGCCTCTGTCCTGCAGGATCTCGGCCTGACCAGCTGCCTCGTCGAGATCGGCGGCGAGTTGCGCGGCGAAGGCATCAAGCCCGACCTCTCCCCCTGGTGGGTCACGCTCGAGCATCCGCCCGGTGCCGCAGCGCATCTCGGCGAGACGCTCGTCGCCCTGCACGGGCTGTCGGTCGCGACCTCGGGCGATTACCGCCGCATCCGCGCCGTCGGCGGCCGCGGCGTCTCCCACACGATGGATCCTGCAACCGGATCGCCGGTCGTCAACGGGATCGCGTCCGTCAGCGTGATCGGCCGAAGCTGCATGGAGGCGGATGCCTGGGCGACGGCCCTGGCCGTACTCGGGCCGGAGAAGGCGCTGCTCGCCGCCCGGCAGCACGACGTCGCGGCGCATCTCGTCGTTCGCACCGGTGGCGGGCTTGCCGAGATATGCACGCCCGCGCTCGAACGTCTCGCCGAGTAGCCAAGCGCTCCGGGGACTCCGCTTAATCCGGCAGCAACCACTAATGCGGATTGTCGCGGGATCGCGACGGATCACCATTGTGGCGCTGCACGACCAATTCGAGCTCAGGCGCGTCCATTACGGCATGGACGAGGTCACCCAGGCCTCGTTGAAGGAGGCATGGCGGCTCGTGGGTGCCGAGGCTTTGGCCGCCGTCGACGAGAACGTCCGCTCCGCCTCAAAGCTGCCCGCGCCGGTCGGACCTCTCATGGCGAGCCGTGGCCGCGAGGTCGCGCAGCTTTCGAAAGACCACCTGCCGAGGCTCTTTCTAGGCAACTTCAACTCCGCCTGGGCCGATGCCTGCGAGGTGCTTTCACGGGCCGAACTCGCGATGGGTCTGGATGCCCGCCATAGGACCGGCGTCAGCCGCTTCGTCCAGGAAGCCGCGATGCGGGCGATCGGCCGCAGATGCCGGTTCAACGGTGCCAAGGCGGCGCGGCTCTGTGACGCCGTCGCGCGCGTGCTGCTCCTCGACGTGGCCTGCGCGGTGATCTTCCATTCGCACGAGCTGACCCGGAAGGCCGACCAGCGGACGGAGCGGCTCGATCAGGCCATCTCGGATTTCGAGGGTGCGGCTTCGAGCGTGCGCGGGAGCTTGAACGAGCTGTCCGCGTCGCTCACGGGCACGTCGGGCCGTCTCTCGGCCCTGGCGCGGGATGCGGGACGCGAGGCCGCGACCGCATTGTCGGCCAGCGGCGACGCCTCGGTGGATGCCGGCACGACCGCGACCTCGACGCAGGAGCTCTCCGCCTCCATCGCGGAGATCGACGGGCACGTCAGGCGCACGGCCGAACTCGCCGGGCGCGCCGCGCTGGATGCGGAGCGGACGGAACTCGGCATCAACACGCTCCTCGGCGCCGTCGAGACGATCGGCTCCGTCGTCGGCCTCATCGCCGAGATCGCCGCGCAGACGAACCTGCTCGCCCTGAACGCCACGATCGAGGCCGCCCGTGCGGGCGAAGCCGGGCGCGGGTTCACGGTGGTCGCCCAGGAGGTGAAGAGCCTGGCCGGCCAGACCGCGAATGCCACGGAGGAGATCGGCCGGCAGATCGCCGTGATCCACGAGGCGACCCGGCGCTCGGTCGGCGAGATCGCCGGGATCCGCGAGGCGGTCTTCGACATGCGCGGCAGCGCGACGACCGTTGCGGCGGCCATCCATCAGCAGAATGCCGCTACGAACTCGATCGCGACCAGTGCCCAGGCCACGGCGGACCACATGGCGAGCGCGCGGCGCGCCGTCTCCACCGTGGAGAATGCCATCGAGCGCACGGCCGAGGCGGCGGAGAACGTGCTGTCCATGTCCCGCACGGTCGCGGAGCGTACGGGCGCTCTCGACGGCGCCATGACCGTGCTCTTCGAGCGGGTCCGGACTGCCTGAGACGGGATCCGTCCGCCCGCACGTTGACGCCTGCCTGACGCACCGGTCTAATCCTTGCAAGACGCGGCGAGAGACCGTGGTCGCAGGGGCATCAACCGTGAAGCGTAACTTACTGGGTGCGGCGTCCATCGCCGCCCTTCTCGTCTGGACGGGCAGCGCAAGCGCACAGGCGCCCGTGACGCCGAAGAAGGGCGGAGCGCTCCAGGTCGTCGTCACGCCCGAGCCGCCGATGCTGATGCAGGGCCTGAACCAGAACGGCCCGACCAACATGATCGCGGGCAACATCTACGAGTCGCTGCTGCGCTACGACGAGAAGCTGAACCCGATGCCCTCGCTCGCCAAGAGCTGGGAGGTCTCGCCCGACCAGACCGTCTACACGTTCAAGCTCCAGGAGGGCGTGAAGTGGCATGACGGCAAGCCGTTCGGCGCCGACGACGTCGTGTTCACGCTCGACAAGTTCCTGCGCGACGTCCACCCGCGCTGGCGCCCGATCGTGAACGCGCAGGTGAAGGCGATCGAGAAGGTGGACGACCTGACCGTGAAGGTCACGCTGAAACAGCCCTTCGGGCCGTTCGTGCTGTCGCAGGAGGTCGCCTCCGCGCCCATGATCCCGAAGCACATCTACGAAGGCACGGATTTCCGCGCGAACCCGGCCAACAACACGCCGATCGGCACCGGGCCGATGAAGTTCGGCGAGTGGCGCAAGGGCTCCTACGACAAGCTCGTGCGCAACGAGGAATACTGGGACAAGGGCAAGCCCCTCCTCGACGAGATGTATTTCCAGTTCATCCCGGACGCCGCCGCCCGCGCGGTCGCCTACGAGACCGGCAAGGTCGACGTGCTGACCGGCGGCGCGGTCGAGATCTTCGACGTCGCGCGGCTCTCCAAGCTGCCGAATAGCTGCGTGACCACGAAGGGCTGGGAGATGTTCGCCCCGCACGCCTGGATCACGCCGAACACGACGCGCGGCATCCTCGGCAACAAGACCTTCCGCCAGGCCATGATGTACGCGATCGACCGCGATTTCGGCCGCGACGTGATCTGGTCGGGCTACGGCAAGATCCCGACGGGCCCGATCTCGTCGAAGACGAAGTTCTACTCGGACCAGGGCGTGCCGAAATACACCTTCGACCCGGCCAAGGCGAAGCAGCTCGTGAAGGCCTCGGGCTACAAGGGCGAGAAGCTGCAGTTCCTCGGCCTGCCCTACGGCGAGACCTGGAGCCGCTGGGCCGAGGCGATCAAGCAGAACTTCGCCGATGTCGGCATCAACATGGACATCGTGTCGACCGACGTGCCGGGCTGGACGCAGCGCACCTCGAACTTCGACTTCGACCTGACCTTCAACTTCCTCTACCAGCTCGGCGACCCGGCGACGGGGGTCGCGCGCTCGTACGTCTCGACGAACATCGTCAAGGGCAACCCGTTCGGGAACGTCGGCAGCTATTCGAACCCGGAGGTCGACAAGCTCTTCGCCGAGGCCGCCATCGCGCCGGCCGAGGCGCGCCAGGCGATCTACACCAAAATCCAGCAGATCCTAGGCGACGAGTTGCCGGTGCTCTGGCTCCTGGAGCT